>NZ_JBEYJU010000023.1:0-104427 GCF_040703965.1 Streptomyces sp. NPDC006655
GGAGCAGCTGCTCCGGGCCGACCCGCCCGCGTCTCAACAGGACGTCGCAGAGAAAGGGACCTGGGCGGGCACGTCGGCCGGCACGTCAGCGGGGGTCTCGGCGGGTTCGGCGGCGCTTCGGGGCTCGGCAGTTCTCATGTCACGGTCTCCGGGGCGCGGTGGTCGTCGGTTCGGTCCTGGAAGGGCAGGCCCGCAGGTGGAGACGGATGCCGTGGAAGCGGATCGCGGCCGACACGGCGAGGGTGGACCACGGGTGGCGCCGGGCCAGGCCGCAGCAGGTTCGGGACGGTCACCGGGCGACGGATGCCGTGGACGGGTGCCTTCAGGGCGCGGCCGTCGGCGCGGTCCGGGTGCAGGGTCAGGTCGAGCCGGGGTCCCGGTCTCGGCAGCCGCATGCGGTAGCGGCCGTCGAAGGGGAAGAACGGCGAGACGTAGAACTCCTCGTCGGCGCACACCGTTCCGGTCCGGGCGAGGAGGGCGTCGAGGCCCGCGGGGAGGGACGGCTGGTCACCGGTGAAGTGGTCGCGGAGTCGAACCGGGCCAACGGGCGCAGTGGGAGCGCCAGTCGGGGCGGACGGTCCCGCGCCGCAGATCGATGAGCCACATGTACGTGCGGTGGCGCAGCGCGCCCCGCCGGCCGAGGCGTGAGGGAGTGGATCACTCGGTGTCGGACTCCCCGCCCACGCCCAGGCCCTGGCGTACCCCACACCCCCCGGGCGGTGTACCAGCCGTCCCGCGCACTGTCCTCACGGCGCCACCGTCTCCGGGTTTCCCCCATGCGGATGACCGGCCGTCTCTCCAGAGGCGCAGCACCGCCCCGCGGGCCGGGCGAGGCGGGTCGCCGCGGCGGCGCGAGGTGCGCTGTCCGCGGGTCGGTCAGGTCACCGGGGTGCCGACCTCACCGGTCACGGCAGGTCTGGGCGGCTCGGCAGCCGCTGACGGCGAGTTCGTAGTCGCCGATCAGGTCGCCCAGCAGGGTGCCGGCGGTGAGGTCGCTGGGGAGGTGGCCGGCCATGTAGAGGCGGGAGTAGAGGACTTCGGCGCGCATCCACTCGTAGTCCTCGGTGCGGTGCGGGGACAGGGCGGAGAGGAGGGTGACGGCCGCGGCTGAGCGGGCTGCGTGGCGGGAGGGGTAGGAGTAGGGCCCCTTGGCGCCGGGCTTGATGTGCTTGTCCGGGCGCAGGGCGGGGTCGAGGACGAACGGGGCCGGCTGCTTGTCCTTGGCCGCCAGTTGGTCACTGATCGTCTTGGCCATCTTCAGGGCCGCCTTGAGCTCGGCTTTCTCCGCCGTGCCCTGCGTGGCGGGGATCAGCTCACGCTGGTCGTGGAGGTAGAGCTTCCAGATGTCCTTCTTGCCGTGGAGCTCCAGCCAGCTGGCAGCCTTCCTGCCTGCGGCGCTGCGGATCTTGGCGAGCGTCTGGACCTGGTGGAGTTCGGCGGTGCGCTGCTTCGCCGTCGGCGGGGCGGGGACCTGCTGCGCGGCCCAGCCGGCGAACGCCTTGTCGTCGCGCGTGGTGCCGTGCGCCGCCTTCCACTGCGCGAAGAGGGCATCGGCCTTCTTGCCCTGGTCCACCGCCTGCTTGCCGATCGTCGCGATCTCGGCGTCGGTGAAGAGAGCGGGCGGCGGGTTCTGCTTGAGCAGGGCCGTGGCGCCGGGCTTCTTCTTCCCCGAGGTGGCGGCGGCGGCCGGGATCAGCTGCGGTCGCAGGAGGCCGATGGCGGCAGCGGCGACGGCGAGCAGCGCGATGACGGCGTAGGGCCATGTGATGCCGCGCGGAGCGTTCATGCGGCTGAGGTCCTTTCGAAGAGGGGTGCGGTGCCCGTCTGGGCGGTGCCCGTCCGTGCGGTGAAGTGGGTGCGGGCGAGGTGGCGTACGTCGTTGTCGGGCAGGCCGGGTGTGAGCAGGGACCGGCCGACCACGTACTTGCTGAGGGAGACGGGCCTGCCGCCCAGACGCAGCAGCAACCGGTCGGCCGGGGCGGGACGAGCGCCCCCCTTGGTCTCGACGAGCACGTGAGCCGGGTCGAGGGCGGCGGTCCGGTCGCCGTGGTGGCAGGTGAGGGCGCCGTCGAGGGTCACGCGGGTGCCGTGGTCCAGGTCGGCGAGGGCCGCCCGGACGTAGCGGACCTCGGCGGCGGGGGCCAGTTCCTCGGCCGTGACCGCGATGCCGGCTTCCTCCAGCACTCCGTCCACGAACTCGGTTGCCTGCGCGTCGAGTTCGCCGTACGCGGGGGCCGGGACCTTCAGGGCGTGCTTGACCGTGGCGCCGCGGCCGTCCTTCGTCTTCACCTCCACCCGGCACAGTCCGTCCTCCGCGTACAGGCGGGTGCGGACCTTCCAGCGCCGGCGGCGGCCTTGGACGTGGGCGTGCCAGGCGGCGAGCTGCTCGGTGTCGAAGTAGGTGCTGAGGTAGCTCGTCGTACGGCGCCCCGCAAGGTCGAGAACGCGGTGGCTGTCGGCGAGCAGGCGGACGAAGGTGCGGGCCTGGTCGAGCGGGAGAAGGTACTTGCGGTCGGTGCGGTGCTGCAGAGCGGCCGCTGCGTCGACCTCGGCCAGCGTCGCGCCCCGCAGCGCCGACAGGCTCAGCCCGGCCGTGAACGAGAAGGCCGGCGTCATGCAGCCATCACCTGCTCGCGCGGTTCGGTCTCCGAGCCGGGAGCGGGCTCGTCCGGTGCCACCGGGTAGCGGGCGGAGACCCGAGTCGTCTCCCGTACGTAGTCGACCTCGTCGACCAGGACGGACAGCGGCGCCCGGCCGAAGCGGTGCTCGACGTCCTGGCGGATCAGGGACGGGTCGTCGTAGATCCGGTCCAGCGTGAGTTTCACGGTACGGGTCGGCGGCTCGTAGGAGCGAGGGTCGTCGACGACCAGCACCGCGACCAGGAGCACCGCGGACAGGGCGATGACGAGCCAGCTGTCGCGCTGCGGCAGCCCCGTGCACAGGGCGATGACCAGGGTGACGAAGGTGTAGGCGACATCCCGCAGGGTGAAGGCCGCACTGCGCAGCCGCACCAGGGAGAGGATGCCGAACAAGCCGAAACCGACCCCGGCGGGGAACTTTCCGGCACTGATGGTGCTCATCGCGGCGAACAGGCCGATGTTGAGCGCGACCAGGACCAGCGGCATCGCAGCTACGCTGGGCCGGCGCCGGTAGAGCCACCCGACCAGGAGCAGCAGGGCGACGACGTCGAGGCCGCCGCGGGTCACTAGGTCCATGGGGGCGATGTGGGTGATGAGGCCCTTGGCGGCGAGCACCGCGACCGCTGCGTGCATGAACTGTCCCTTCCGTCACGGCACGTCGACGGCGGACCGGTCGCGGCCCGCGGAGCACCGCGACGTGATCGACGGTAGGGATGTCACATGAACAGACCATGAAGCCTTCCCGGCGGCAGGGCCGGCCGCGCGGCCGGTTAGCCTGGCCGGCATGCACTACCTGGTCGTCGACGACGAGACGCGCCTCACGGACCTGGTCGTCCGCTACCTCACCGAGTCCGGCCACACCGCCGAAGGCCGCTACGACGGGCCGTCCGGCCTGGCCGCCGCCCGCGATCACCGCGTCGACGCGGTTGTCCTGGACGTCATGCTGCCCGGCACGGACGGCATCGAGGTGTGCCGCACGCTGCGCGCCGACGGCGTCGACGTGCCGGTGATCCTGCTGACCGCCCGCGGCGCGATCGACGAGCGGGTCGCCGGGCTGGACGCCGGCGCCGACGACTACCTGGTCAAGCCCTTCGCCATGGAGGAACTGCTGGCCCGGCTGCGGGCCATCTCCCGGCGCCGCCCCGACGGCTCCGGACGCCTGCGGGTCGGCGACCTCGTCCTCGACCCGGAGCAGCAGCGCGCCTGGCGCGCGGACACCGAACTCGACCTCGCCCGCCGCGAGTTCGATGTCCTGCGGGTGCTGATGGAGAACGCCGGCCGGGTCGTGACCCGCCTCCAGTTGCTGGGCGAGGTCTGGGACGGGGAGACCGACCTGCGCAGCAACGCCATCGACGTCCACGTGTCCAAGGTTCGCGCCAAGGTCGACCGCGCCTTCGACCGTACGACCATCACGACCCTGCGCGGACGCGGCTACCGCCTGGAGACCACCCCGTGAAGCTGCGGGAGGGGTTGCGGCGACTGCCCGTCGTCACCCGCCTCGTACTGGCCGTCGCCCTCACCATGTCCCTGGTCCTGGCCGGGGCCGCCGGACTGGTCTACTGGCGGGTCAAAACCGCCCTGGACCAGCAGCTCAACGACGACCTCACCACCTACCAACGCAGCCTCGACGAAGCCGTCCGCGCCAGGACGCCGCCCCCGCCGGGCCCCAGCGGCAGTCTCCAGCAGATCCTCGACGCACACGGCCGCATCCTGCACTCCAGCGACGCTCTGCGCCACCAGCCGCTGCTCACCTCCGTCGAGCTGGACGCCGTCGTGCACGGTGCCACCGTCCGACGAGACGTCGGCTCCCTGCTGCCCATCACCTTCGACACCCTGCGCCTGCAGGCCAGACGCGTGACGGCCGCCGGGGAGCCCCGGATCGTGATCGCCGCCGTCCGGCGCGGTCACCGCGACGAGGCGCTGCGCGAACTGCTCGCCCAGCTCGCCTTCGCCTCCGCCCTGACCCTGATCGCCGCCTCGTACGTCGGCTACCGCACCGCGCGCGCCGCTCTGCGCCCCGTCGAGCGCTACCGCAGGGGCGCGGCCACCCTCGCCGACGGCGCCCAGCACACGCGGCTCGACGTGCCCGCCGACCGCCATGACGAGATCACCCGGCTCGGGCACACCCTCAACCACATGCTCGACCGCCTCGAAGCCGCCGCCGAACGCGAGCGCCGGTTCGTCGCGGATGCCAGCCACGAACTACGCACCCCGCTGACCCTGATGCGTGCCGAACTCGACGTCGCCCTGCACCGCCCCCGCTCCGCCGGTGAACTCACGGACACCCTGCGGTCGGTGGACACCGAGGTCCAGCGCCTGATCGACCTCTCCAACGCACTTCTCGACCTGGAGGAGCTCGGCAGCAGCCAGCACCTCACCCGGGCCCGCGTGCGCCTGGCCGACCTCGTCGAGGCCGCCGTCGTCCCGCATCGGCGCACCGCCGAACGATCGGGGCGGGACCTGGCCGTCGACGTGCCCGACGTGGTCATCGAGGGCGACGCGCGCTGGCTGCAACCCGCGATCGGCAATCTGCTCGACAACGCCCTGCGCCACGGCACCGGCAGCGTCCGCCTCACGGCCGGCGTCCACCAGGGCAGGCTGCGGCTGTCCGTCACGGACGAGGGGCCCGGCTTTCCGCCCGAGTTCCTGCCCCGGGCCTTCGACCGGTTCGCCCGCGCCGAGGCCAGCCGCACCAGCGAGGGATCGGGCCTGGGACTCGCCTTCGTCCACGCCGTCGCCCTCGCCCACGGCGGCACCGCACAGGCCCGGAACACCGGACACGGCGGCGCAGTCACCCTCGACCTGCCCTGCTGAGCGACGCGCCGGCCCGGACGTGCGGCGCACGGCGCCAGTAGGCGCCGCCCCTGCCCGGCCCGCCGGCCCACGCCCGCCGGCCCCCCTCCCCCGCTGCTCGGCCCCACGGCTACGGGACCGTCGGCACCGTGGACTCCATCGAGGACTTCGTAGGCCATCGTCTGCTGCGGCACCGACACCAGAACTGACCTGACACCCGCCCCCGTTCACCCTTCGGCGCTCGGCCGGTGTGCGGGCGACACCGAGCGGCGGTGGACGAACGCCGCCACCGCGAGGGCCCCGGTCAGCGCGGCGAGCGCCCCGAAGCCGTAGGTGAGCGTGGCGTACGAGGCGACGGCGGCGACGAGCAGCGGGCCGCCCGCGTCGCCGAGTTCCCGGCCCAGTTCGGCGGCGCCCATGGTCTGCCCGAGCCGCTCCGCCGGGGTGCTCGCGGCCAGCGCGGCGAAGCCGAGCGGGGTGATCAGCCCCGTCCCGGCACCGATCAGGGCCGCGCCGAGGAGGATGCCGGTCAGCCCCGGCAGCATCGCGCCGGCCAGCCCCGCGGCGGTGAGCGACAGCCCCGCGGCCAGGCCGGTCCGGGTCGTCAGGCGCCCGTCGTCCAGAGCGCGCCCGGCACGCGGCTGGACGAGGGCCGCGCAGCCGGCGAGCACCGACACCGCCGCCCCGGTCGCCACCGTGCCCAGCCCGACGGCGCGGCCGGAGACCGGCAGGAACCCGACGCCGACCGACAGGGCCGCGGTCGCCGCCGCGAGCGCGGCCGTCGGGGCGAGGAAGACCGGATCAGCCAGTCGCCGGGCCAGGTCGAGGACCGTCTGCCGGGCCTTGGGCAGTGGCGGTACGGCGGGTACGGCGAGCGCGGCCCACACGGCGACCGCCGCGCCCAGCATCGTGAGGACGGTGAACAGCAGGCGCAGGCCGCCGGCCCACACCAGGACGCCGCCGAGCAGCGGGCCCAGGGTGTAGCCGATCGACTTGTAGAAGCCGTAGCTGCCGAAGGCCCGCCCGTGTTTCGCAGCTGGGTTCAGGCGGGCGACCAGCGCGGAGGCGGACGGGGAGAAGGCGGAGGCCGCGGCTCCCTGCCCAAGACGTGCGGCCCACAGCCAGCCCGGGCTGTCGGCGACGGCGTACAGCGCGGACGCGGCGGCGAAGGCCATCAGCCCGCCGAGCAGCACGCGACGGGCACCGATCCGGTCGGCGAGGGTGCCGAAGAGGGGCTTGAGGAGTACCTCGGCGCCGTCGTAGAGGGCGAGCAGTCCGCCGAGTACCAGCAGGGAGGTGACCGCGTCGTCGGTGTGGCCGCCCAGGTTGGCGGCGATCCCGTGCGCGCCGAAGGCGGTGGTGAACCCGGCCGCGTACAGCGGCCAGATCTGCCGGGCCGGGGCGGAGGGTGCGGTCACTGCTCTGCCTCCAGGGTAATTGCGTGCGCTCTTTCGGCAACGGTGGGTACCGTGCCGACCATGGACGTGACGTTCACCGAGGTGCCCGGGCGCCGCTGTCGGATGACCGTCGTTCGGGAACGCGGTCCGCGATTGGCGCCGCGACCGGGGCCAGGGTATGGCGACTGTCTGCCGCATGACGCCGTGCACTTCCTGGTCGAGGCCGAGGCGGGCCTGTCCGGTGGTGTGTTCGGCAGGATTGCAGCCGGACAGAGCAATGTCTTCTGGGCGGCCGACCCTGTGATCAGGAAGCGCCGGGCACGTCGGGAAGCGAAGCGGCAGCCGAGCACGGCCGAGCGCGCCGACATGGCTCGATCCGAGACATTGGCCTCCCTGTGTGAGCCGTTGTGGCAGGTGCGAGCGGGCCGACGGTCCAGTCTCCCTGATCGGTTCTCCTCGGTGGAGCCAGATATCGGCGAGTCGCCGCTTGTCGAGCGCATCCTGGGCCGCGTGGACGACTTCGCCGCGCACTGGCACCCGCTACCGGCGGGCGGCAGCGTTACGTTGCCGTGGCCGTTGCATGCTCGTTCTGCACACACCTCCCGGCTGCGGTGATCTCGCCGCTTCAGACGAGGTGGCCGCGTTCGTAAGGAGCGCCGGCGCGGAAAGACGGATCGGTTCCCGTTCTCAGTCGTGGCGGTGATACGCCTTGTTGGCGATACGCCAGTTGCCGTCGGCGAGGACCAGCAGGAAGAGGTCGGTGAACGTGTCCCCGCCGTGCCGGAGCGTCATGGTGGCGGTCGCGACGGTGCCGTGGACGTCGAGGGCGTCGATGCGGCGGGTGCGGGTCGGTTCGTCCCGGGCCGGCCGGCCCGGGAAGAGGGCGCAGTACTCGTCCAGGCGCCAGGAGACGAACGCGCCGTCGCGGATCCCTTCGATGTGGGCGGTGGGAAGGAACGCGTCACGGAAGTGGGTGGGGTCGCCGGTGGCGTGTCCGCGGATGTAGGCGCGGAGCGGTTCGAGTACGGCGTCCTTCACGGCGGGGACCGTGGCGGCGACGGCGATGTCGGCCTCGGGGGCGGCAGGGGTGTCGGCCAGGCCGGCCGCGCTGCGCAAGGGGGTGTCCGACGCGGCGGCCAGCAACGCCATGTCCTTGGCCGGCGCACCGATGGTGAATTCGGCCGTGGCAGGGGTCGGCTCATCGAGGAGGAAGGGCCGCTTGCGCGCCACGAGGGCGCCGAGCTGGCCGAGTTCGAGGACGTCCAGCGTCTGGGTGCGGGGCAGGCCGAGGGCGTCGGCCTGCCGCAGTGCGTCGCGCAGCGCGAGGACGGCTCCGGCGAGGCTGTTGTTGGCGATCAGCTTGAGCGCGGCGGCGGTGGCGGCGGCGGCCACGTGCCGGACGGTGCCCAGTGTTTCCAGAACGGGGCGGACCCGGTCGAGTGCTTTCTGGTCGGCGGCGAGGATCTGCAGGTCGCCGCCGGCGGCGGCAGGCACCGAGCCGAGCAGGGGCGCGTGGACGTAGGAGGGGCCGAACTGCCGGGCCAGACTCGTTGCTTCGGCGGGGGCGATGGTGCTGGTGTTGAGCACGATCGTGTCCGTGCGCAGCGAGTCACGGACGTCGTCGAGGACCTGCCGGCAGGCCGGGCCGTCGAACAGTGCCACAAGGACGAGGTCTGCCCGGGCCACGGCCTCGTTCGGGTCGCCGGTCGTCTTGACGGTGCCCGGTGTGCGCCCCGAGCGGGTCCAGGCGACGACGTCCCGGTCCTGGGCAGCCAGTCGTGTCGCGAGGGCGCTGCCCATGCGCCCCAGGCCGAGGACGGCGATCGTGTGCGGTGTGGTCATGCGCGCCACAGTGGTGCACCTCGAGGGATGCGACAAGCGCAGATTTCGCATGCCCGCCCTGCGGGACCCGCATACCGTGGGGGCATACTGCCGCCGTGGACCTGACTGTGTGGCGGACTTTCGTGACCGTGTGCCGGGTCGGATCGCTGTCGGCGGCGGCAGCCGAGCTGCATCACACGCAGTCGGCCGTCTCCCGGCAGATCGCCGGGCTGGAGCGGCAGTTCGGCGTGCCTCTGGTGGAGCGTCATGCGCGTGGTGTGCGTCCCACACCGGCCGGTGAGGTGTTCCGGCGCCATGCCCTGGCCACGCTCAACGAGGCCGACCGCGCTGTTCGCGCGGTACGAGATGTCCGCGACGGGGTGGGTGACCGGCCCCTGGCCGTCGGGGCGACGCCGTCCCTCGCCGCGGGGATCGTCCCTGAGGCCGTCCGGGGCCTGCTGAAGCAGGTCGGACCGGTCCGGTGGAGCCTGCTTCCCGGTCTGAGCGCACAGTTGCACGGCCGCGTGATCGCCGGTGATCTCGACGTCGCCGTCGTCACCGACGCTCCGCCGGGGCTGGCCGCCGACCCGCGGGTCGAACGCCGCTTCCTCGGATTGGACGAGATGGTCGTCGTGCTGCCCTCCGGTCATCCGCGGGCCGGGCGGGGGCCTGTGTGCATGGGGGCGCTGGCCGACGAGACCTGGGTCGAGGACAACGACGGCTCCGCGGCGCTGCTGCGCCGGCATGCCGCCCGTGCCGGGGTCAGCGCCCGCATCGACCTCGCCGCGGCCGATCTGCCCGGCAAGCTGGCCCTGGTCGCCACCGGTCACGCCATCGCCCTGATACCCGGGGTGCTGACGTGCGCGTTGCGGGCCGACGTCACCACCCTGCCCCTCGTCGATCCCCCGACCCGTGGGATCTACGCGATCACACCGCGCCGCGACCCCCACCCCTGCGCGGTGCCCCTGCTGGACCAGCTCACCACAGCCTTTTCCTCGGTCCGTCCGGGCCACGTCGAGCACCAGCCGGCCGGGGCGGACGCCCGTGCCGCCGCGTCGCCACTGCACGACGCCATCGGTGAAACGCCCCACGGCAGTTGCGAGCAGCGGCTGGATGCGCACCGCCCCTGATGCAGTCGAACCGCCTGCCTGCGTGCGCTGCCGGCCTCAGAGGTCGATGACGACCTTGCCCTGCACGTGCCGACCGGCCTGTAGTTCGACCGCTGCCCGGATCTGGTCGATCGGGAAGGCCGCCGCGACGGGCACCCTCAGTCGGCCTTCCGCGACGAGGCGGGCGATCTCCTCCAGGGCGCCAGGGGTGGCGTTCGCGCCGTTGGCGGCCGGCACTCCCTCGACCTGCGCGGCGATGGTGCAGATGCGGCCGTCCGGGACGCCGAGTTCTCTCGCCACGTCCACCGTGTCGGTTCCGTGGAGGTCGATGGCGGCGGTGATGCCGTCAGGAGCGAGGGCGCGAACCCGCTCGGCCAGGCCCTCGCCGTAGGTGACCGGCTCGGCTCCGAGGTCACGCAGATGGTCGGCTGACGCCGCTGATCCCGTCCCGATCACGCGTGCTCCCGCGATGCGGGCCAGTTGGACGGCGAACACGCCGACCCCGCCGCCGGCGCCGCCGATCAGGATCGTGTCGCCCGGACCGGGCGAGACCGCGTCGAGGGCGGCGGACGCCGTGCGGCCCGCGATCGTGAGGGTGGCCGCGGTGCGGTCGTCGACACCGTCAGGGGTGTGGTGGGCCTCGTCCGCCGCTGTCTCGCCGGACGAGTCGACCACCACGAAGTCGGAGACCGCCCGGGACAGGGCACCGCCGAACACCCGGTCGCCGATCGCGAAGTCGGTCACTCCGTCGCCGATCTGGTCGATCACGCCCGCGTAGTCGGTGCCGAACCCGGTCGGCAGCGTCAGGCCGAACCTGGCCGCGGTGTCCGCGTCGGTGGTCATGATCCAGTCCATCGGGTTCAGGCCGGCCGCAGTGACCCGCACGCGGACCTGTCCTGGCCCGGCCTGTGGTTCCGGGACCTTCTGGACGTCCAGGTTCTCAGGGCCTCCGAAGGAGTCCATCCGGACTGCCGTGCTGCCGGCTGCGGGCGATGGGGCGTTGTGCATCTGCTTGGCGCCTGTCTCCTCGACGGGGAAGGAAGCAACGAAACGGACTATGCTCCGTTTACATGAACGACCGTAATACAAACGGAGCGCGTTCCGTTTCGGATGAGGTGGAGAGCCGCACGCCGCGGGCGGACGCGGCACGCAACCGCGAACAGCTGCTCACGGTGGCGACCCGCGTGTTCATGTCGGCCGACGCGGAGCCCTCGATGCGCGCGATCGCCCGCGAGGCCGGGGTCGGCATCGCCACCCTCTACCGTCACTTCCCGACCCGCGAGTCGCTGGTCGACGCGGTGTACAAGGACCAGGTCGTACGACTGACGAGCGGCGCCCGCGAGCTGCTCGACCATCTGCCGCCCGCGGCGGCGCTGCGGCGCTGGATGGATTTGTTCGGGGATTGGATCGCGGCCAAGAACGGCATGCTCGACACGCTGCGCGCGATGATCGACTCGGGCCAGGTCGCCCATGCGCAGACCCGGGCCGAGCTTCTGACGGCCATCTCCACGATTCTCGACGCAGGCCGTACGGCGGGCGACCTCCGCGCCGACATCGCGGCCGAAGACATCGCCGCCGCCCTCATCGGCACCTTCACAGTGGCCCCCCGGCCCGAGCAGGAAGCCCAGGCCGGTCGCCTGCTGGACCTGCTGATGGACGGCCTCCGGCCCGCCCATCGGCCGTCCTGAGATCAGACCTGCCCCTTGGAAGGCCGTCACCCGAGCCGCCGTCGGAAGCACTGACCGGGCGGTGGAGTGGTGTCGACCGGATCCGGTGGCGGTCGGCCGGCCCGTCGCGGGGACCGGAATCGCGGTGGTCGACTCGATCACTCCGGCACGGACAAGCACTCGGTGAGCAGGGCGAGAATGTCGTGCCAGGCCCGCTGTGCGTGCCGTGGGTGGTAGCCGACGCCGGGCAGCACGGTGTGGTCGACCGGTGGGTGGTGGAAGGCGTGCAGGGCTCCGCCGTAGACCACGAGGCGCCAGTCGACGCCGGCGGCCTGCATCTCGGCGGTGAACGCGTCCCGTTGGGCGGGCGGCATGATCGGGTCTTCCGATCCGACCCCGGCCCACACCGGGCAGCGCATGCGCGCCGCCTCGCCCGGTCGGCCCGTGGTCAGTCCGTTGACTGTCGCGATCGCGCGCAGGTCGACCCCGTGGCGCCCGAGTTCCAGCGCGATTGCGCCCCCGGTGCCGTAGCCGACGGCGGCGATCCGGTCCGGATCGGTCCGCGGTTCGGCGCGGAGCACGCCGAGCGCCGCGTGGCCGATCCCCCGCATCCGGTCGGGGTCGGCGAGCAGCGGCGTGCAACGGGCCAGCATCTCCTCGGGGTCGCCCAAGTAGCGCCCGCCGTGGAGGTCGAAGGCCAGCGCCACGTATCCCTGGTCGGCGAGCGCATCGGCTCGGCGGCGCTCGACATCGCTGAGCCCTGTCCCCTCGGGCCCGATCAGGACCGCGGGCCGGCGGTCGACGCCGGCGGGGAGCGCGAGGTACCCGATCATCGTGAGGCCGTCGGCCGGGTACTCGACCGTACGCGTGGTCATCGTCACCATGAGACGGGACGGTATGACCGTCGAGTCAGGTCGGGCGGGCGTTCTGCAGTCGGCAGAACAGGCCGGGCGCGCTGGTCAGCGGGCGGGGTCGGGACGCCCGAGTGACCGTGCAGCCGCGTCGGTCGTCGCGAGCCCTGCGCTGTCGTAGGGGAAGGAGGCGGTGGGCGCGAAGACCTGGATGTCGCCGTTCCGGCCGAGGCGCTCGTCGCACTGCGGGCAGTCGGTGGGCACGTCCAGGAAGTTGCCGCGCATGCGGTCGGAACACTCGCAGGAGCCGGCGCGCTCCAGGTCGGAGTGGAGGACGACGGCGCGCACACCCATCGCCGGGTCGAAGCCGTCCGGCTGGCCGGTGATCTCGGCGTAGCGGAACCCGTGGAAGGTGAAGCGCGGCTCGAAGACCTCGATGCCCTTTCCGCGCAGGGTGAGTTGGAGGTGTGGCCGGAGATGACCCGCGCCTGGCGGATCGCCGCGGGCTTCCTCCCCGAGGCGACCGAAGCCACCGCCCGTACGGCTGCTTTCGTCAACCGCGTGGCCGAAGGCCGGGTCGTCGACGGTGCCGCCCTGCTCGGCGGTCCCGCGACCCTCGACGAGGTCTGCCAACCTGGCCGGACAGCACCGTGAGTTGGCGGCGTGGGCCAGGTCGGCAGGGTGCCGTACCTGGCCCGGCCTGTCAGTTCTGCAGGTGCCAGTGCTGGTTCGCTCCGCCCGTGCAGGTCCAGAGCTGGACCTTGGTTCCGTTGCCTGTTGCCTGGCCGCTGGCGTCCAGGCACAGCCCCGACTGGGCCGCTGTGATCGTGCCGTCGGGATTGACGTTCCACTGCTGGTCCGGCTGCCCGTCGCAGTCCCAGATCGCCGCCGGGGTGCCGCTGCCGGCAGACTGGCCGACGCCCAGGCACTTGGTGCCGTAGACCATCAGTTGCTTGGCGGCGGTTGGGGTCCACCGCTGGTTGGAGCCGCCGTTGCAGTCCCACAGCTGTGCCTGGGTGCCGTTGGCGGTGGTGGAGTTGTTGATGTCGAGGCAGCGCCCGGACTGCTGGCCGACGATCTCCTGGCTGCTCGACGGCGGGGGCGGGGGCGGTGGTGTGCTGGAGCCGAACTGGGTGAAGAACTGCCACACCGCCGCAGACGTCCACGTGTGCCAGCCGTCACCGGTGGAACCGTCTATGGGGCCGGGGTCGTGGCCGGCTCCGTCGAACGCGGCCCACACGACGGGGTAGCCCGACCGGCATCCGGAGTAGGTGGTGATGATGTGCGTCAGACTGCCGTAGGCCGGCTCGGGCGGGTTCTGCGGGGTGCAGCCGTTCGTCCGGACGAAGGTGTCGCGCAGGTCCCGTCCCGACTGGATGGGCAGCACGTTGTCCCTCAGGCCGTGCAGTCCCATGTAGGCGATGGGCTGGTTGCCGCCGCTGCAACCGCTGAGGTTGGCGCCGGAGTAGACCGCGACGGCCCGGAAGACGGTCGCCCGGGCGCAGGCGAGGGCGTAGGACATCGCACCGCCGTAGCTGAAGCCCGCGGAGAACAGCTGGGTGGTGTCGACGCACAGCCCTGCTTCGATCTGGCTGACCATGGCGTCGACGAAGGCCACGTCCTGGCCGCCGGGATTGGCCCAGCCGTTGCCGTTGCCCTGGGGCGCGACGAAGATCGTGCTGTTGTTCGCGTCCGCCAGGCGCCTCAGGCCGTAGTAGGACCAGTTGTATCCGTCCGTTCCGCCCGAGTCGACGTCGCCGGCCGTGCCGCCGCGCCAGTGGAAGCCGAAGATCAGCCGGTAGGGGTGGTTGCTGTCGTAGCCGGCCGGCACCCTCAGGATGTAACTGCGGGTCTGGCCGCCGGTCTGGATCGTGTGGGTGCCGCTCGTCAGCGCCGGGGCCTTGCCGCAGCCGGCGGTGGCCGAGGCGGCGGCCACGGCCGGACGGGGGGCAGCGTGGCTGTTGCCGAACGAGGTGCCGGCTGCCGACAGGACGAGAAGCAGCGCACCCGCGAGGGACATCAGGAGTGGTCTGCGTTTCATACGCGCTCCTTGTTGTGTGGTCGGGGAGGATTTCGATGGCACGGGCGGTTCACAGGGCGGTGACGGTCCACTCGTTGTTGGTGCTGGAGTTCGGCGTCCACATCACCGCGGTCGAGCCCACCGTCGTGCTGCCGCTGCCGTCGAGGGCGGTGCCCGTGCCGCGGTTGACGATCTGGTAGCGGTTGCCGCCGAGGCTGTTCAGCGACCACTGCTGGTTGTTTCCGCCGTTCCACGCCTCCTGCCGGGCGGGAGCGCCGTTGGCGGAGTTGCCCCAGCTGTCGGCGGCCATGCCGTTGGCGCGGTTCATGATGCGGTGGTAGCCGTTGCCGAGGTCGATCAGCTGCCACTGCAGGTTGGCGCTGCCGTCGTAGTTCCACTGCTTGAGGTTGGAGCCGGAGGCGACGTTGCCGCCGCTGTCCAGAACCAGACCGCTGGTGACGTTGGCGATCTTCACCCAGGTCGTGGAGCCGCCCGGTGCGCCCAGGACGGGGATCTCGCCGGAGAAGGTGAGCTTGACCGTGTAGGCGAGGGCGTTGAACGGCGGGTTCGCCGAGGGCATGGCCAGGTGCAGGCCGGCGGCGTCCTGAGTGGGTGCGGGCAGGTTGACGTAGGTGCCGGCGGCGTTGTTCAGCAGTTGGGCGCCGGTCAGGGTGCTGAGGTTGATCTGGTTGGAGTTCAGCGTGGTGATGGTCGTGGTGGCGCCCTGCCAGCCCAGTGTGGTGGCGTACAGGACCTTGTTGTCCTGGCTGCGGGTGAAGCGGACGTCCTGAGGCTTTCCTGCCACCGGTCCACTGAAGGAGCCTCCGCCCATCTGGGTGGGGCCCTCGCCGTAGCTGGACCAGGAGCGGGTGCCGTAGACCGCCTCGCCGAAGCGGCCGAGCCAGTCCCCCATGGCGAGCAGGATCGACTGCTGCCCGGAGGGGATGGTGCCGTCGGCCATGGGGGCGATGTTCAGGAGCATGGTGCCGCCCTTGCTGACCCGGTCGATCAACGAGTGCAGCAGCGCCTGCGTCGTGTAGTAGCCGATGCCGACCGTGTAGCACCAGCTGGAGGAGGAGATGCTGTCGTCGGTCAGCCAGTAGGGGGTGAGCAGTCCTGCCGGGCCGCCGCGCTCGAAGTCGAAGACCTCGCCCTGGTTGTCGAGCCCGTCCTTGTAGGTCGCGACCACGTCCTTGTTCCAGGCGACCGCCTGGTTGTAGTAGTGCGCGAGGAACTGCAGCCGATAGGACTCCTGGACCAGGTTGAGGTCGAAGTCCTGCCAGAGCAGGTCGGGCTGGTAGCCGTCGATGACCTCGACGAGCTTGTCGTACCAGAGCTTGTTCTCCGCCGCAGAGCCCTGTTGCCCGTAGAGGATGCGCAGGGCCGGGTCGGACTGGGACGGCACGTGGTCGTAGTAGCCGTTGAAGTGGTAGGCGTGGTGGAGGGAGGCCATGAACTTCAGGCCCTGCCCGCGGATCGCCTGGGCGTGCAGGGCGACCAGGTCGAGTCGGGGACCGTGCTGAACGGAGTTCCACGGGTTGGCGCGGCTGTTCCACATCGAGAAGCCGTCGTGGTGTTCGGCGACCGGGCCGGCGAACCTGGCGCCCGCCGACTTGAACAGCCGGGCCCAGGCGTCCGGGTCCCAGTTGCCTCCCTGGGACACCAGTTTCGGGGCGAACTGCACGAAGTTGCCCGCCTTGTCGCGGGCGCCGTCGAGGAAGTTCTGGTACGGCCATACCGAGGGGTCGCCGTAGGTGGCGATGTGGTGCCGGTTCTCGTTGGAGCCGCCGATGTACATGTTGCGCGGATACCACTCGTTGCCGTACGCGGGGACGCTGAAGGCGCCCCAGTGGTAGTAGATGCCGAACTTGGCGTCCTTGAACCAGGCGGGGGCCGGGGGGTGCTGGTCGACGGAGGACCAGGTGGCGGTGTAGCTCGCGGGGCCGTCGGTGGCGGCGGCCTGGGGGGCGAACCGCAGCAGGCCGGCGGCCGTGGCCGCGCCGGTCACCGCGAGCAGGCGGCGTCGGCTGAGCGGGTGGGGGGAGAACGTCATGTGGGGCCCTTCAGGGTCAGGTGACGGGTCAGGTGACGGGGTGGGCGGTCTCAGCCGGCGCCGGTCACTCGCGCGTCCACTTCTGGTTGCCGGCGCCGGTGCAGGTCCACAGCTCCAGCAGGGTGCCGTTGGCTGTTCCCGCGCCGGTGGCGTCCAGGCAGAGGCCGGACTGGGCACCGGTGATCGTGCCGTCGGCGTTGAGGGTCCACTTCTGGTTGCTGCCGCCGGTGCAGCCGGAGATGTCGACCTTGGTGCCGGGGCTGGTGCCGCTGCCCGCCGCGTCCAGGCAGGCGTTGCCGTAGACCCGCAGTTCACCGGCCGGTGTGCTCGTCCACTGCTGGTTGCCGCCGCCGTTGCAGTCCCACAGCTCCACCTGGGTTCCCGGGGTCTGCGACTGGTTGGGCACGTCCACGCACCGGCCGGAGGCGGCGCCGACGATCGGACCGGTCGTACCGCCTCCTCCACCGCCGCTGCCGGGGGTGAGGGAGAGGTTGTCGAACTGTGCCGTCTCGCCCTGGCTGGTCGCGTAGCCGACCTGTCCGCCGGCCCAGGTGCGGTCGGTGGCGGAGCCGACCGTGGAGCCGTCGATGACGGCGCTGATGGTGCTTCCGGAGAAGGTGAGGGCGAGGCTGTGCCACCGGTTGGTGCCCAGGGCCGTGGTCGTCCCGCGGGCGAGGGTGGCGACGTTGCCGTTGGTGCCCGAGTTCAGGATCGACCAGGCACCGGTGTCGCTCACCCTCAGGTGGTAGGCGTTCAGACCGCCGGTGCTGCTGTAGTCCTGGCCGTTCGCACGGCCGATCAGCTCGGCGTATCCCGGCTGTTCCAGCAGCACGTCCGACGAGACGGTGTAGTTGCTCCAACCCACGTCACCGAGCAGGGCGTGGGGATCGGACAGCGCGTCCCAGGTGATCGGCTTCTGCGGACTCATCTGGCGCACGCACTTGCCGCCGCGGCCACCGCCGCAGGCCGTCACCTCGAAGGCGCCCTGCCAGTCCATGAGGTACTTCGCCTCCGTGCCGGTGGTGTAGCCGTCGAAGGTGTCGCCGTACGGCAGGCTCATGGCGCCCTGCGCGGGGCTGGTGGCGGTGCCCTTGCCCTGCCCGGTGGTGGTGGTCAGGGTGTAGACGTGATGGGGCTGCACGGTCAGGCTGAAGCCTCCGCCGGAGGGGGTGACGTCGGCGGTGTGCACGAAGTAGTCGGCCGGGTTGGAGGAGTTGACGTCGGTCGACCAGACGTGGACGGTTCCGCCGGAGAGGCCACCGGTGACGTCGAAGTTCAGGGTCTGGGCGCTGCCGGCGTCCATCGTCTCGATGACGGTGGAGTAGTCGGAGTTGTTCGGGGACTTCAGCGAGACGTAGCTGCCGTTGTTCCGGTTGCCGCCGAGGTAACCGCTGGAGGAGTCGAGGTACTTCCACCCGGGGGCGGTGAACTGGGTGGTGTGCGCCATCACCCAGGTGTTCTTGCCGATCGCGTAGTGACCGGACCACGGCTGGGAGGCCAGGGCGAGGCCCATGGTGGGGTAGGGCAGGTTCGGGGTGATGGCGGCGACGACCGGCCAGTTGAGGTACGCGGTCATCCTGCCGTCGATGTATCCGCGGTTGATGCCGCGCGCCATGGCGGGGGCTCCCCCGTTGTAGTCGTCCGAGCCGTTCTCACTGGCCCACAGGGGCTTGCCGGACATCGTGGCGGCCGACGGCACCGAGCAGTTGGACTGGGAGGAGCGGTAACCGCAGGGGTAGTGCGTGCCGATGACGCTCACCGCGGCGGCGAAAGCGGAGTTGGAGTTGACGTCGCCTGCCACGGTCCAGTCCGAGTCGGCGGCGACGATCTTGACGCTGCCGTAGCCGTTGGAGTTGAGCGCGCTGCGCAGTTGCTCGTACCAGGAGACGTTGTAGCCGCGCTCGTTCCAGCCGCCGAGGTAATCGATGGTGAGGCCGTGCTGTTTGGCGCAACCCAGCCAGGAGACCAGGTAGTTGACCATGTCTGTGGACCAGAAGTTCCCGCCGCCGATCCAGCCCGGCGCACCCCAGGCGAGGCCGTAGAGCTTGATGTCGGGGTTGCGGGCCTTGGCCTGCTCCATGAGCCACCATTCGTAACCCCGGTCGCAGTTCAGGTCGGAGCGGGTGTGCTGGTGGCTGGGTTCGGCGCCGGAGGTGGAGTTGGTGTCCCCGCCGATCTCGGCCTTGAGGATCTGCAACGAGGCCCCGTAGCCGGGCTTGAAGAGGTAGTCGAGGATCTGACCGCGCTGGGGCTCGGGGTAGTCGATCAGGAGCCTGCTGTTTCCGCCGCCGCCGCTGATCGCGCCGACGCCGTCGAAGGTCCGGCCGCCGGACGCGCCGTCGATGGAGAGGGAGGTGGCGGCGTGCGCCGGGGCGGCGACGGTGCCGACAAGGCCGCCGACGGCCAGGAGAAGGCCCGTGAGCACGGCGGTCGAGGCGCGCAGGCGCCGCAGCAGCCGTCCGATTGCTGACACGGTGGTTTCCTTTCGCAGGTCGGTGGAGTCCGCGTCGGGTGCGGTCTCAGCGGACGATGAAGTTCTGGTTGGTGCCCTGCGCGTTCTTGCACTGCCACTGGTCCAGTTGCTGTCCCGCGCTGCTGCCGGCGCCGTAGACGTCCAGGCACAGGCCGCTGTTGCGGTTCTGGAAGGTGTACGAGCCGTCCGACTGGCGCACGGGCAGCCAGAGGGCGTTGGCGGCGGTGCCGGGGGCCTGCTGCACGATGTCCGGGGTGCCGGCCGTCGTGGAACCGCCCGCGACCGCCACGTCCTGGCCGGAGTGCTGGGCGCGCAGTTCGCCGTAGCCGTCGGCGGCCGGCACGAACAGGAAGCGCTGGTTGTCCTGCCCGTTGCAGGTCCACTGGTCGACGACGGCGCCCACGGCGGTGGAGTTGCCGTAGACGTCGAGGCACAGGTTGTCGTTCGCGACGACGAGTGGGTGGTAGCCGTCCGGGAAGCCCGTACCGTCGGAGGTAGCCGGGGTCAGGTAGACGGCGAACGCGTCGTGCGAGCCCTGGAAGGTGAGCGGCACGGTGACCGAGCCGGCGGATGCGCTGACGTTCTGGTCGTACACGGTCCCCGGCGCACTCAGCGGGGCCTGGTCCGGGATGCGGTGCACGGTGACGTGGACGTTGCCCGCGTTCGTCAGCCAGGGCACCGAGGACAGTCCGTCGAACGTGACGGAGGCGCCCCCGGTGTAGCCGTTGGAGTCGCCGATGAGCGCCACGGCGCGTTTGGCGGCGGAGTCCTCCGAGGCGGCCACGGCCGTGGAGCCGACCTGGCCGGAGGTGTCGACCAGGGTTCCGGTCATGTCGGCGTAGTCCCGCAGCGCCCACCAGCTGCCGGTCGGCTGCCAGGTGCCTCCGCTCTGGGTGAGCACGCCCGTCAGGTTCGGGGTGGTGCAGCACACCCAGTTGCCGCGCATGGCGTTGGTGTACCCGGACTGCGCGAACCGGGCGAGGTACCAGGCCGTCACGCCGGCGGTCTGGCGGTCGGCGGGCTGGTACTCGTTCGAGGACAGCGGCAGCGGACCGATGCCCGCCGAGCTCAGGGCGTTGCGCAGGCTCTGGGCGACGGTGACGGGGTCGTCGACGTCGCCCTCGTTGTGGTTGGTGATCATGTCGGGGACGGTCCCGGCCGCTTTCACGTGTGCGAGCCAGGTCCCCCACTCCCCCGGGTTACGCTGCGGGGTGAAGGCGAGGGACGGCCCCACGATCTTCGCCCCGGGGGCGATGCGCCTGATCTCCCGGTAGGCGGTGTCCCACATCTGGAAGTACTGGGCGCTGTTGACACCCCGGGTCCAGAACACGGAGATGTCCGGCTCGTTCCAGATGTCATAGGAGAACGTGAGCCCTGACCCCTGAAGGGCGCCCACCGTGGCGTCTATGAAGCTGATCCAGTTCGAGCAGTCGCCGTTGTCGCACGGGTATCTGGTGTTCGAGGGCTGGCCGCCGTTGGCGCCGTAGATGTCACTGACCAGCACCTGGTACTGCGCGTGGTACGGCGGCCGGGTGAGTCGCCGGGCCTGCGCGGTGATCGAGTCGAGGTCGGCCCGGGTCGCGGACCCGTACTGGTAGCCGTCCCTGATCCAGCCGCCGGAGAACCATCCGCCGCCGCGGAAGGCGTTGATGCCCAGCGGCTGGAGGAACTGGTCGACGGGCTGGGTGCCGTCCTGGCTGATGCCGTAGAGGAACCCCTCCCCCACGCCGGTCGAGGGGCCCCGGGTCGAGGCCAGGTCGACGCGCAGCGACGTGCCCGCGGCGGCCTGGCTCGGGGCCGTCGTCAGCAGCGCCATGACGAGTGCCAGGACGATGCCGCCCACCAGTGCCGCAAGTCCGGGTCTCGCTCTCATCCTCATCGGGTCCTCCTGGGTCGGGGCGGCGGTGGGAGCCGCCGCCCCGGGGTCGGGCGCATGGGCTCACGGGGTCAGTTCAGCGTCCATTTCTGGTTGGACTGGCCGTTGCAGGTCCACAGCTGTACGGGGGTTCCGTTGGCGGTGGCGGCGCCCGACACGTCCAGGCACAGCCCTGACTGGGCGCTGGTGACGCTGCCGTTGGCGTTGAGCGTCCATTGCTGGTTGCTCTGGCCGTTGCAGGTCCAGGTGATGACCTTGGTGCCGGGGCTGGTGCCCTGCCCGGAGGCGTCCAGGCACAGGCGGTTGCCTCCGAGGGAGACGGTCAGCTCACCGGAGGTGCTCTCGGACCAGGTCTGGTTGGCCCCGCCGGAGCAGTCCCGGATCCCCGCCTGCGTACCCGGGGTCGTCGAACTCCCGGGTACCTCCAGGCACTTGCCCGCGCCCACCGCGTGCAGCGCACCGGTGACACCGCCACCGCCGCCCGACGTTCCGTACCCGGCGGCGGTGATACTGGCCTGGACGGCGTTCTCGGTGGCGTCGGAGGGATAACCCGCCGTCATCGCGCCTTCGAAGAACTCGCCCTGTCCCGAGACGCTGTTGTCGCCGCCGGTACCCAGGAGGACGGAACTGTCGACCTTCATCGGTGAGTAGCCGTTGGGAAGGGGGCCGGAGAAGGTGGTGGTCAGCCCGCCGGCGGCGCCGTCGCCGTACTTCAGGGTGAAGTTGCTGGTGCCGTTGTTCTTCAGCCACGCGCTGACGAACGGGTGGTGCACGCCCTGGTTGTTCGGGTCCTTGTTGGAGCCGGTGTTGGTGTGGAACATGCCGTTCTCCAGGTCGGCCTCGACCCAGGGACCGGTGCCCGTGCAGCCGTTGAACCAGCAGGCGTTGCCCCAGTAGATGGCGTTCATGGTGGCGTTGCCGGTGTCGGTGTGGGAGTTCTCGCCGCTCCCGTAGTCGAAGCAGCACCACTGGTTGGTGTAGTTCGACGACGTCACCATGTAGATGCCTTCGGGCTGGGAGCCGGTGGCGACGCCGCTCGCGTGGTCGATGCGGTAGCCGACTCCGGGTGTGACCTTGACGCCGAAGACCTGGTGGCCGGCCGCGGTCACCGGCAGTGCCATGGCGTCGGCTCCCACGTCGGATCCGTTGGGGCCGGGGCCCTTCCAGTAGCCGCCCCAGGAGATCGGCAGGTCGTTGTGGCGGGTGGTCTGGTCGTAGATCTTCGTGATCGTGCACGAGGTGCCGGCGCAGAACGAGACCTGGGACGCGCCGTCGGCGTATCCGCCGGCGGCGAGCAGCCCGATGTCGCGGTAGGCGTGGTCGGAGGACCTCTGGATCTGGTACAGCGGCCCGTTGTACGCCGCGAAGAGCGCCCTGGTCGTGGAGTGAGCGGTCACACACGGTGTGCCGCCCGCGGCATAGAGGTCGCACGGCAGCTCCGCGGCGGCGGGCGCGGCCGGCGCTGCTGCTTGCGGGGGTGTTGCGAACGCCGGTGTGCCGAGTGCGGCCAGGGCCAGCACCAGGGCGATCAGGAACACGACCGGGAACCGGCTTCGCCGGTCATCGGTTGCCGATCGGGGCAAGGAGACCTCCTTGGTGAGGGTGCCGCCGCACGGCGGTACCGAAGCTGCCCGTGGGCGAAGCGGGAGGCGGTTCATCCCAGCGTCCATCGCTGGCTGCTGCTGCCGGTGCAGGTCCTGAGCTCGACGAGACTTCCGTCAGCGGTGGCCCCTCCGGCCACGTCCAGACACAGGCCGGACTGGACGCCGGTGATCGTGCCGTTGGAGTTCAGCGTCCACTGCTGGTTGCTCTGGCCGTTGCACTGCCAGATCTCCACCTTCGTGCCGGGCGTGGTCTGGTTGTTGTAGGCGTCCAGGCACATCTGACCGGTGCCGGAGTAGACGGTGAGCTGACCCGGGGCGGTGTGCGTCCAGGTCTGGTTGGCGCCGCCGTTGCAGCTCCAGATCTCCACCTGGGTCCCGGCGGTGGTGGTGGAGTTGGGTACGTCCAGGCACTTGCCCGCGCCGACCGCGTGCAGCGGACCGGTCACGCTGGTGCCGCCACCGCCGCTGGTGCCGCCCGAGACGCGGTACATCACGGTGCCGTGGGCGGGTACCGAGGCGCTGATCGTGCCGGAGGTCGCCGAGGACGCGCCCGACCACAGGTCAGTGAGGGTGTAGGAGGACGCCCCGGTCTTGCCGATGGCGGCCGTGTCGGTGGTGATGGTCGCGGTGGAACCCGTCTCGTTGAACAGGGCCACCGACACGTCCCCGTTGGCGAGCGGCTTGGCCAGCACGTCCAGACCGCCCGAGGAGGACACCAGGGTGCCCTGTTTGCCGAGGGGGTCCTGGTCGACCGCGATCACCCGGGAGTTGGTCAGGACGGACAAGGTGGCGGCACTGGCCTGCGGGATGTTGGTGCCGGCGATGAGCGGCGCGGCCATCTCCGCCCAGAGGCTGAACTCGCTGCGGTTCTCGGTCGCCGTCATCGAGCCGTTGCCGACCTCCAGCATGTCCGGGTCGTTCCAGTGGCCGGGTCCGGCGTAGGAGGCCAGCCCGACGTTGCTGTGGAAGATCGACAGCATGCTGGAGAAGGTCGGGCTGATGTCTCCCGTGGTGCGCCAGCTGTTGCCCACGTCGGCGCCCCAGGTCCACACGTTCTCCTGGCCCCAGTTGCACAGGCTGTACAGGATCGGCCGACCGGTGGCCGCGAGCGCGTCCCGCATCGCGGTGTAGCGGGTCCGGGCGGCCACGCCGGTGTTGTTGCAGTTGTCGTACTTCAGGTAGTCCACGCCCCACGACGCGAACGACTGCGCGTCCGTGCTCTCGTGGCCGAGGCTGCCCGGATAGCCGGCACAGGTGGCGGTGCCCGCGTCCTCGTAGATGCCCAGCTTCAGGCCCAAGGAGTGCACGTAGTCGGCGGTGCCCTTGATGCCGTCGGGGAACTTCGCCGGGTCAGGTACCAGGTGGCCGCCGGAGTCACGGCTGTGGGTCATCCAGCAGTCGTCGATGTTGACGTATGAATAGCCCGCCGCCTGCATGCCGTTGGTGTGCATGGCCTGGGCGGTGGATTTGATCAGCGCCTCGGATACGTTGCAGCCGTACGCGTTCCAGTCGTTGAAGCCCATCTGCGGGGTCGGCGCGAGTCCGTTGCCCAGAGCGGCGGCGGGGTGTGCCGTGCCGAGGGCGAGCAGGGGTGCCGCCACGGCGAGCAGCACGGCCGAGAAGGTGAGTGCCAGGATTCTGCGCAGGGACAGCGATGGGAGCGGCGGGGTGGTCGTGGGCATGGGGCATCTACTCCTGGACCGGATGGGGAAACTGACAGGCGTTCAGCGATAACCGGCGGCCGTGATGTTGGCCTGCACCGCGTTGTCGGTCGCGTCGGAGGGATAGCCCGCGACGACTGCTCCCTCGTAGAAGGTGCCGGCGCTCAGGTTGGCGCCACCGCCGGGTTTGCAGCAGTCGCCGCCGCTGCCGAGGACGATGGCCCCCTGCTTCTTCATGGGGCTGTATCCGCCGGGCAGGGCGCCGTCCCACAGGGTGGTCAGGCCGCCCGACTGGGCGTCGCCGCCCTTGAGGGCGAACCTCGACGTGCCGTTGTTCTTCAGCATCGCGGTGACGAACCTGCCGGTGAACGCCCGCTGGCCGGGGTTCCAGGACTGGCTGCCGCCGGGGTACAGCCCCCATTCGAGGTCGGCCTGCACCCAGGGGCCACTTCCCTGGCAGCCGCCGAACCAGCACTCGGTGCCGAAGTTGATGGCGTCCATCGCCCCGGCGGCGTCGGCCTTCCTGGTCGTCTCGCTGTTGCCGTAGTCGAAGCAGCAGCCGCCGTTGACATGGGTGCCGCTGGTCACCATGTACGCCCCTTCGGGTGCCGCACCGGTCGGCACGCCCGTCAGGTGACCGTCGCGCCAGTAGCTGTTCCCGGGGTTGATGTACAGCGAGTACTCCTTGGTGCCCCCGGCGGTCAGCGACTCGGCGGTCGCCTTGGCCGGGCTGCTCTGGCTCGATCCCGGGACCTGGGCGGAGCCCTGGTACCACAGGTCGTTGCCGTGCCCGGACTGGTCACGGACGACCGTGATCACGCAACTGGTGCCGGCGCAGAACGCGTCCTGGGCCGCGGCGTCGGCGAAGCCGCCCGGCGCCAGCACGCCGATGTCCCGGGTTGCGCTGTCCGAGCTGTGCCTGACCTGGTACAGCGGGCCGTTGTACGAGCCGTAGAGGGCGCGCACCGTGCTGTGTGCGGCGACGCACGGGGAACCGCCCGCGGCGTAGAGGTCGCACGGGCCCGACCCGCCGGGCGGGGGCGGAGGCGGGACGGCCGGTGCGGTCCACTTCTGGTTGCCCTGGCCGTTGCAGGTCCACAGGATGACCGCGGTGCCGTTGGCCGTACCCGCCCCACTGGCGTCCAGGCAGAATCCGGACGCGGCACCGGTGATGGACCCGTCGGCGTTCTGTCGCCACACCTGGGTCGACCGCCCGTCGCACGAGCGGATGACCGCGGGGGCTCCGGGTGTCGTCCGCCCGTCCAGGGCGTCCACGCACCGGGTGCCGTTCATCGTCCTCAACTCGCCGGCCGAGGTCGGCTGGAATGCCTGGTTGGCCTGGCCGTTGCAGTCCCAGATGTCCAGGGTCGTACCCGGTGTGTCGACGTCGCCCTTGACGTCCAGGCACCGGCCCGACGCCGAACCGACCAGGGGTGCCGGCGACGTCGGCGCGGACCACGTCGGCCCGTTCGCCAGCAGCACGGCCAGCAGTCCCAGCACGCACACGGCGGCGGCCGCCGGTAAGCGCGACGCGCGAGCGGTGGGGTGACAAGGCGGAGCGGATGAAGGCTGCATTCTGTGTCCTCGCGTATGCGGGGGACGGGGACGGAGAGTGCCGTGCCTGTCCGAGAGCGTTCGGAAGGGGTGTCGACCGCTCCCGTCTGCGCGCCCGCAAGCACGCACAGGGAACTCTCATACATCCCATGTCGCATAGTGATCTCACAGGCCCAACACCCTGTCAATAGGCCTCACTTGACGATTCTCGGCTCGATACATCCCATGTCTTGCACATGCTTGCGCTGTCTGAGGGCAGGCCGGAACCCGCGTCCGGCTACGACTGCCGTACCGGGCGCGGGTGTCCGCTCGGAGGGCCCCTACCGGGTGCCGATCACCTCACCCGAGCCTCCAGTGCTGGTTGGCGCCGCCGTTGGAGTCCCAGATCTGGACGGGGCTCCCGTTGGCGCCCTGCCCCGCAGGGACCTCCAGGGCGCGGCCGGAGGCCACGTTGATCAGGGTGTAGGAACCGTCACTGTTCTGGCTCGCCCGCCAGTGCTGGTTGGCGCCGCCGTTGTTGTCCCAGATTGTCATCCGCGTGCCGTTGCCGGTCTGGCCACCGGGCTCGTCCAACACCCGCCCGCTGGCGATGTTGGTCAGCGTGTACGAGCCGTCGCTGTTCTGGTTCGCCCGCCACTGCTGGTTCGCGGCGCTTCCGTTGGCGTCCCAGACCTGCACCGGCGTGCCGTTCCCGGTCTGCCCGCTCGGCACGTCCAGCACCCGCCCCGCGGAGGCCACGCTCACCTGGTACACCTGGCCCGAGACGATGCCGCCGCCCGGGGTCCCGGTGCCACCGCCCAGCGCGGTCAGCGTCGCGTCGTAGGCAGGCTTCTTGTTGCCGTTGCTGTCGAACAGCAGCGGGTTCTCGCCGCTGCGCCAGGAGTCGCTGTCGCGGATGCCCCACACCGTGATGCCGGTGCATCGCGCGACGTTCGTGCACGCCTTGACGGTGTTCGCGTAGGCGCTTGCCGGCGCCTGCGCGATGTCCAGCTCGGTGATCTGGACGTCCACGCCGAGCGCGGCGAAGTTCGACAGCGTCGTCTGGAAGCTCGCGGGCGGGCCGCCGGTGCCGAAGTGGGACTGGAAGCCGACGCAGTCGATGGGCACGCCGCGGGACTTGAAGTCCTTGACCATGGTGTAGACGCCCTGGGTCTTGGCGTCGGTCCAGTTCTCGATGTTGTAGTCGTTGTAGCAGAGCTTGGCCGCCGGATCGGCCGTCCGCGCGGTGCGGAACGCCTCCTCTATGAAGCCGTTGCCCAGCACGTTCTGGAAGACCGAGCTGCGGTGCTGGCCGCTGCCGCCATCGGCGAAGGCCTCGTTGACCACGTCCCAGGCGTAGATCTTGCCCTTGAAATGGGTCATCTCCTGGGTGATGTGGTTGTCCATCACACTGCGCAGGGTGGTGGGGTCGGTGATGGAGCTCACCCAGGACGGGAGTTGGGAGTGCCAGACCAGGGTGTGGCCGCGCATGCGCTGACCGTGGGCTGTGGCGTGGTTGACGATCTGGTCGGCGGGCCCGAAGTTGAAGCTGCCGCGCGAGGGCTCGGTGGTGTCCCATTTCATCTCGTTCTCCGGGGTGATCATGTTGAACTCCCGGTCGAGAATCGTGGAGTACGTCGAGTCACCGAGCTTCCCGGCGGCCACCGCCGTACCGAAATAGCGGCCGCTCTCGGCCGCTGCCGCGCCCAGCGTGCCGGAGGCGGCATGGGCCGCAGGGGTCGCCGGACCGGTGAGAGCCAGCGCCGTGCCCGCTGTCAGTCCGGCGGCCAGGGCCAGCACCTTGCGCAGACGGGGCTCTTCGTTGAGCCAGGACATGAGGGATCAGTCTCCTTGTGTGTGGGGGGAGATGGGGCACCATCCAGACGTCGGCACCCCGGTCGGGTCACTGGGCGGAGGTGACCGGCAGTGCGGTCCACTGCTGGTTGGATCCGCCGTTGCAGTCCCACAGGACCAGTTGCGTACCGTCGGTGGCAGACGCACCGGGGTCGTCGAGGCAGCGGCCGGAAACGGGGTTGCGGTAACCGCCGTTGTAGGCCTGCCACTGTTGGTTGGATCCGCCGTTGCAGTCCCAGATCTCGATCTTGGTGCCGTTGGCGGTACCACCGCCCGTGGCGTCCAGGCACCTCCCGAGCGCCCGCAAGGTGCCGTCCGAGCGCGCGGACCACAGCTGTGCGTCGCCGCCGTTGCAGGACCAGATCTGCACGGCGGTTCCGTTGGCGCTGTTGCCGCCGTTGACGTCAAGGCATTTCCCAGCGACCCCGGAGCGAACCGGAGCGCCCACGGAGACCGGCGGCTTGATCCAGCCTGCCGCGTCCGCAGCCTGGACCCCGGCGTTGAAGGCGTCGGCCATCTTGCCGAAGCCGTTGTCGTTGGGATGCAAGGAGTCGGACAGGTCCGCGGTGGTCAGAGCGCTCATGTCCACCAGGCGTACATGCTTGCCGGCAGCCTGCTCGGCCTGGACGATGCCGGGGAGTTCGGCGTTGAACGCGGGGCGGGTGGCCTCCTCGGTGCTGCTGGTGGAGACGATCACGCTGCCGACGAGGACCGTCGCGTCAGGGGCGTCGGCCGTGATCTGGTCGATGAGTGCATGGAGCCGTTCGGCGGCGGGTCCGGCCTGGGAGCCGCCGTTCAGATCATTGGTGCCGATCTCCAGGGTGATCACGTTGGGCCGGTACCGGGCCAGCACGGAGTCCGCGATGCCGGCTATCTCGCTGATGTGCCAGCCGGAGTGGCCTTCGTTGTCCGGGTCTGACATCGTGCCGTTGCGGCCCGATCCCACGAAGTCCAGGGCGTGCCCCTCGTTCGCCAGCCGGTTCCACAGGAAGCCCCGGTAGCCGTTCCCCGACGGGCTGCCGACGCCCCAGGTGATGGAGTCGCCCAGCGGCATCAGCCGCAGGGCGGTGGGCGCGGCGGCGGCCCGTGCGGTGGAGGCCCGTGATCCGGTGCCGGTGGCGGCCGCCGCGGGCAACGCGGCGCCGATGCCGACCGCTGCCGTCAGTGCGACGGCCAGGAGTGCCGTGGACTTCTTCTTCATCTGTGCTCCTCACTGGGTGCGGGACAGTGGGTGACGGTGAACGAGCGGGTGGGAGTCGGTCAGCGCGGGGTGAAGTCCTGGTTGCTGCCCGCCGTGTTCTTGCAGGGCCACTGGTCGAGCTGTTGGCCGAGGTTGCTGCCGCCGCCGTAGACGTCCAGGCACAGGCCGCTGTTCTGGTTCTGGAAGGAGTACGAGCCGTCGGACTGCCGTACCGGCAGCCACTGCGAGCCGGTCGCCCCGCTGGGCGCCTGCTGCACGACGTCCGGCGTCCCGGCGGCCGTGAGGCTGCCCGAAACCCCCACCACGAGGCCCGAGTTCTGCGCCTGCAACTGCCCGTAACCGCCGGCGCCCGGCACGAACTGGAACTGTTGGTTGGCCTGGCCGTTGCAGGTCCACTGGTCGATCGCGGCGCCCGCGCTGCCGGCGTTGCCGTACACATCCAGGCACAGGCTGTTGCTGCCGATGACCAACTGGTGGTAGCCGGTGGGGAATCCGCCACCGCCGCCCGAGGACTGTACGCCCGCCTGCTGGATCACCTGCTGGGCGCCCGACGGCCAATTGGTACCGCTGACCTGGACGTTGCCGGTGAGGACGTTGTTGTGCGGAGGTCCGGTGGCCACGTATGCGTTGCCGCCGTTGTACCAGTTGCCGGAGAAGGTGCTGTCGTCGGTGTGGTTGTTCGCGTTGGCGTTGGTGAGCGACCAGTTGCCCGCGTCCTGAACCACGTTGTGCGACACCGTCAGATACCGGGAGCCCTCGTCGAGGTACAGCGCGGTGGTGCGGTTGTTGTCGTACATGTAGTTCTCGGAGATCACCGAGCCGGGGTTCGCGGACAGGTTGTAGATGCTGCCTCCGTCGAACATCGCGTTCTTGGTGTCGTAGATCAGGTTGTGGGTGACGGTGTTGTTCTTCAGCGTCGTGGGGGTGCTGTACACGGGCTGGTAGTTGTACGTGCCCCGGTTGACGTAGTCCTGGCTGCCGCCCGGGTCGTTGGCGCCCCAGCCCCAGCCGATGTCGATGCCGTCGTAGGGCAGGTGGTCGCACTGGTTGTGGGTGATCGTCGCGTTGGTGACGTAGGTGGACAGGATGGCGGCGGTCTCCTTGTAGTCGGTCCCCACCCCGCTGATCCTGTTGTTGCTGATGGTGATGTTCTGGTTGGTCATCTGCGGGTTGCTCGGGTGGTGCGCGTCCGGCTGGATCCCGCCGACCTGGATGCCACTGCCGGCGATGTCGGTGAAGGTGCTACCGGTGACGGTGATGCCGCTCGCGCCCAGACCGGTACCGGAGGCCGTGGCGACACCGTCGTTGCCCACTCCCAGCCCGGCCTGCCCGAGTTCGGAGAACGTGTCGCCGGAGAACGTGATGCCGGTGGCGGCGGAGACCTGGACGGCCGCGGGCATCTGCGCCCAGTGGTTGCGGGTGGCCTCGAACTGCTGGCATCCCGACTTGCAGGTGCTCAGCCAGTTGGCCGGCATCGGGTAGGCGCCGGTGATGTGCGCGCCGCTCTGCTGGTCCGCGTAGCCGTCGGGTCCGCCGGGGCCGAGCCAGGAGGTGCCCGTGAACCGGATGCCGGTGAAGCTCAGACCCGTCACCGGTGAGCCGTAACTGCCGCTGATGCCGAGGAGGTTCTGCAGCCCGGGCAGCTCGACGTCGAGGGCGTTGGGGTTCTGCCCCGGCTGGGCGCGGTAGTACAGGTCACCGCTGGACGAGTCGAGATACCACTGGCCGGCCTGCCGCAGGAACGCGTAGTTGTTCTCCAGGTACATCGTCCCGCCGGCGAACGGCGCGTTGATGGTGTCGTAGCCCCAGGAGTTGTTGTTCCACGCGGGCTGCCGCATGGTGAGGGTCCTGCCGCTGATCGACTGGACCGGCGCGTAGCGGTCGGTGAAGGAGTCGATGCTCTCGACTTCCATGTGGTTCTGGTCCGAGAGGCCGGCCAGGTAGTCGAGCGAGGAGTCGGTGACGGTCAGACCGGTCGGGGTGAAGGTGAAGGCCGAACGGGGTACCTGGATCGCCGCCCGCGGTGCCTCCTCGCCGTTGACATAGAGCTGGCGGGTGGTGACGCCGGTGCCGACATGCGCCGACCAGATGTCTGCCGACTGATCATGCACCTGCCAACTGGTGATCTGCTGGGCACCGGTCACGACCGGCTGCTGACCGGGCGCGCCCTGGTAGGTGATGGTGTGGTTGTTCTGGCCTCCGTCGGCGGAGCCGAAGACCAGCGGCTCGGACAACCGGTAGGTGCCGCCGGCCAGATGGACCACGACGTCCGCGTCGGCCGACATCCGGTGCGCGGGCTGCCGTGCCTGGGCGATGGTGGCGAACGGATGCTCGGCGGTGCCGTCCCCGCCGGGCGATGCGTTCGGCGCCACGTACAGATCGGCGACTGCCGCCTGGTGCTGAGCCGGTTCCGCGTACGCGACCGAGGCGGTGGCCGGGCTGCCGGCCAGCAGGGCGAGCAGAGCCGTGGGAGCGGCCCACCGGCCGCACAGCGCTCTGACTCTGGACATGGTCCTCCTCCGGTGGTGGCGCGTGTCGTCCTGAGCCTGCCGACGGGGACCGCGGCCGGCCGTGGGCCGGCCGCGGACCCGAGCCGTTCAGGTCAGTTCAGACTCCACTGCTGGTTGGATCCGCCGTTGCACGGCCACAGTTCCGCCAGGGCGCCGTTGGCCGTGGAAGCGCCGGTGACGTCGAGGCACAGCCCGGACTGGACGCCGGTGACGGTGCCGTCCGAGTTCACCTGCCACTGCTGGTTGGCGCCGCCGTTGCACGGCCAGGTGATCACCTTGGTACCGGCGGACGTCTGGTTGTCGTACGCGTCGAGGCACAGCTGGCTGCTGCCGCCGTAGACGGTCAGCTGGCCCGAGGAGGTGCGGGTCCACGTCTGGTTGGCGCCTCCGCTGCAGTCCCAGATCTGCAGTTGTGTGCCGGCCGTGGTGGAGGAGTTCGGCACGTCCAGGCACTTGCCCGCGCCCACCGCGTGCAGCGCGCCGGTACCCGTCCCGCCGCCCGCGGAGTTGGCGTACCCGACCGCGGTGATGTTGGCCTGGACGGCGTTCTCCGTGGCGTCGGACGGGTAGCCGGAGGTCATCACACCCTCGTAGAAGGTGCCTTGGGCGCCCTTGCTGTTGTCGCCGCCGGTGCCCAGGATGATGGCGCCCTGCTTGCGCATCGGGTTGTATCCCGAGACGTTGGGGCGTACTCCGTCGTAGAAGGTGGACAGGCCGCCGGACTGCGCGTTGCCACCACGGATCGCCCAGTGGTTCGGGCCGCCCTTGATGATGGCCGTCGTGTAACGGTAGTTGATGGTGGGATCGTTGGCGTTGTAATGCTGGTTCACCCCGGAGAAGAGACCGTTCTCCAGGTCGGCCATGATCCACGGACCGTTGCCCGAACCGTAGCCCCACACCTTGATGTTGCCGAAGTAGATGGCCTCCATCGTGCCGTTGCCGTCGTCGTTGCTGTTCGTCTCGGCGTTGCCGTAGTCGAAGCAGCAGCCGCCGTTGTAGTGCGTGCCGTCGAAGATCGCGTACATGCCCTCGGCGTTGTCTCCGGTGGCGATGCCGTTGGTGTGGTTGTTGCGGTAGCCCGTACCGGGCGCCACGAAGACGCCGTAGGCCTTGTGTCCGCCCACCGTGGTGGGCGCTGCGGTCGCGTTCGCGAGGTTGTCCGGGCCGCCCGCGGCGCCGCCCCCGGGTGCCTGGGTGAGGTTGTTGTTGCGGCCGGACTGGTCGTAGATGACCGTGATCAGGCAGGACGTCCCCGAACAGAACGAGTCCTGGGCGGCGGCGTCCGCGTACCCGCCCGCGCTCAGGACGCCGATGTCACGCGTCGAGTTGTCCGAGGCGCGCCGGACCTGGTAGAGCGGCCCGTTGTACGAGGCGTACAGCGCTCGTGTGGTGCTGTGCGCCGCCACACAGGGCGTGCCGCCTGCCGCGTAGATGTCACAGGGCCCGGACGTGGCGGCCCGAGCCGTGCCCGCCGTGGCCGTGGCGCCGACCAGCGCGCCGGCGACGAGCGCGGCCGCGGCCCCGATCCGGGCGAACGTCTGCCACCGGGAACGGGCCGGGCCCGCCGCCGGGGGGAGATGTGTGCGAGGCGGCGCGTTCCGGGGCGCGCCGCGGTGGCGTAACGACGCGAGCAACCGCCCGACGCTGTCGCGCCCGGGCAGCAGACCGCGTCTCGTACGTGTGGTTCCCATCTGGACTCCCTACCGTGCCGGTGCAACCCGGTCGGGTCGCGATGGTGGCGGTGGTTGCGGTGACACATGCCGAAGTGCCTGAGCGTGCCGTCGTGCAGTGGGATTGCCGGGAGATTTCGGGACGGACGGTGTTGCCGGTCCCTCAGAACTGCCAAGGGCGGGCAGCCCCGTCCTGAGGACCGTGTTGCGGGCTTTGCTGCGGAATCGATTCGACTGCTGATTGACGCGGTTCGCAAGCCGTTGGGTGTCACGAAAAGTTGCGATGGAACGGCTCCGCACCGCGGGCAGGCCCCGTGCCGCGACGGAGCTGGGAACCGTGCGAGTGCGGCCGGCGGCCGGTCACCGACCCTCCGGATGCCCCGTCGTCACGCACCTGAACAGGACCGTTTCCGAGTCGACCTGGATCACGGAGCGCCGGACCGAACGCCGTTCGCCGAAGCTGAGGCCACTGAACCGGGATTCGCGCCGTTTGCGCTTCGCGACCTGCTCGCGCAACGCCGTCGCGAGGCGGGTCGAAGCGCTTTCGTCGAATCGGTTCGCCCTGAGCCCGGGAACGTCATGGGACCTGCAACGGACCCGCAGCCTCAGCCCGTTGCGTACGAAACCGTACTTCCTGCCGCTGTCCGAAACCGTACGGCTGCGCCGTCCTCGCCTGATGTGCCGCCAGGTGGTCGCAGGAGGGCCGTCAGGACGACTCCCGGACAACCAGCTCCGTACGGAGAATGACATGGCGCCAGGCCGCGGACTGCTCCTCCATCTCCTCCAGCAACAGCCTGATCATGGCCCGCCCCATCTCCTCGAGCGGCTGACGCACAGTGGTCAGCCGCGGCTCGGTACGCTGGGCCAGCGGGAAGTCGTCGAAACCGATGACGGCTACGTCCTGGGGCACCCGCCGCCCGGCCGCGCGCAGAGCGTGCAGCGCCCCTGCCGCGGTGGTGTCCGACGCGGCGAGGACGGCGTCGATCTCGGGATGCCGGTCGAGGAGTTCCGCCATGGCACGACGACCGCTCTCCTCCGAGAAATCACTCTCCGCCACCCAGGACCGCGACCTCTTCAGGCCGGCCAGGGCCAGCGCATCCTCATAACCGCGCAGCCGGCACTGCGCGACGTACATGTCCAGTGGCCCCGTGATGGTGGCGACCGCTGTGCGGCCCTGCCGCAGAAGATGGGACACGGCGTCGCGGGCGCCGCCCATGTTGTCCGCGTCGACGTAGCTGACGTACTCGTCGCCCGAGCGGCGCCCCAGCAGCACGGTCGGCAGCCGGGCCTCGGCGAGCATGTCCGGCAGCCTGTCGTCCGCGTGCACCGACATCAGCAGGACCCCGTCGACCCGGCCGCCCCGCGCGTACTCCAGGAATCGCTGCCGCTCGACTTCCGAGCGGACCAGAGTGAGCAGCAACTGCATCCCGGTGTCCGCCAGCGCGTCACCGAGCGAGCGGACGATCTCCGAGAAGAAAGGCTCCGCGAACTGCCTCCAGTCCGGCTCGGTCAGGACGAGGGCCACGGCGTCCGCACGCTGCCCGGCCAGTGTGCGGGCCGCGAGATTGGGCACGTACCCCAGTTCTTCGATGGCCCGCTGGACGGCCCGGCGCGTCGTCTCCTTCACGCCGGCCGCGTTGTTGATGACCCGGGAGACCGTGCCCCGTCCCACCCCGGCGTGGGCGGCCACCTCTTCCAGCGTCGGCGCTCCAGGTCGTCGCCTGGCCATGACCACCTCCCCCACCCGCGAGATCACCGATCTTACGGGACGGGGGACCCGGGCACATGCCCTCCGCACATGATCGACCGGGCTCGGCGCGAAGGGGGTCGACAGCGATGGTGCGCTCCGGCCGAGCCCGCCGGGACCCGGGGAGAAGCCGCGGATCCGCCCGGCCGAGCAGAAACGTCGGCCGGGCGGATCCGCGGTGCCGGAGCACGCGGTCGGGCGCGGGCGGCCTTCAGGGCGGCCGGGATCGGACCGCCCGTTCCGACGGCCTCAGGCGCTGGTGCAGGACGTGCCGTTCAGACTGAATGCGGCCGGTTTGGCGAAGGCGCCGTCATAGGTGCCCTGGAACCCGAAGGAGACCTGGCCGCCCGGTGCGATGGACGCGTTGTACGCCATACCGCCGGCCGTCACGGCTCCCGACGAGGAGGAGAGCTCGGCGCTCCACGCACTCGTGACCCGCTGCCCGGCTGGCAACGTGAACGCGAGCTTCCAGGCGTCGACGGGCGACGAGCCCGTGTTGGTCACGGTGACCTCCGCCGTGAACCCTCCCTGCCACACGTTCGTGCCATAGGCCACCTTGCAGGCCGACGAGCCGCCGGTGCCGCCACCGGTGCCGCCGCCAAGGTTGACGGCCGAGGAGAACGAGGTCACCGCCAGCCCCGCACCGTTCTGCCAGGGTTCGAAGCCGGCCTGGACGCTCGTCAGGTACCAGTTGTCCTGCGCCAGTCCCCGGGCCACCGCCTGGCGGACGAACTCCATCACGTCGAAGTTCCAGCTGTCGATCGCCGACGGAGCGACGAAGGACAGCACGTCGTTGGTGCCGTTGTTGCCGGACCACACCTGCCAGGAACGCCCGGCCACGGTGGAACTGCCGGTCAACGAGCCGACCGGCTGCACGGGCCCCACACGGTTGAGCCAGATCATGATTTCGGTGCGGTTCACACCGTCGGTGCGCGGCGTCGGGTCCAGCCAGATGTCGTAGGCGGCGTCGTACTGCGCACCGCTCACGTAACTGTAGGAGATGCTCGTGGGCGCGCTCGCGATGGAACTGAGCCGAGCGGGGAGGTTCGTTCCGGGTGAGCAGTTGGTGTAGTGGCAACCGTTGTACACGGACGGGTACGACTTCGGCGCGCCGTTCGTCGGGACGGAGCCGTCGGCCTGGGCGATCCTGAAGCCGGAGTCCGTGGCCGTGATGCACTGGGTGGCGTTGGTGCCCCAGCGGTTGTTCTGGACGACGTACCGGCCCTGGATCGTGGTGGAGCCGAACTGCTCGCAGATGGTCGTGTCGGCGTGTGACGCCGGAGCGGCGGTGATCAGCGCGGCCAGCGCGACGAGTGAGGCGAGCAGCGCGGCGAAGAGAGTGCGCACCGTGCCGTGGTTCTTCAACTGTTGCATGCGGGTCCTCCGCTGGGGACGTGTGGGGAGCGGGAGCGGCGCCTACGGATTGGGAGCGCTCCCAATCCGGCTCGGCGTGTGGTGCTCGGACTTCAGCGGGTGCTGTACGAGGAGTTCCGCGGTGCAGAAGGACCGCAGCGAGGCGAACGCCGACGACGGGTTGATCGCGCCCCCGTTCGGTGTCGTGCCACCAGGCTGTCCTGGTGGTGGTCCCACACGCCGTCCAGCGGGGCCTTCGCCGTCGTCTTGACGTACGCGGCCGCCACGCCGACGTCGTCGAGGTGGTCCGAGGGGTCCTTGCCGGTGCCGGCCGGGCAGGTGGACGGGCCGACGCGGTTGCCGATCTTCTTGCAGTACTCGTCGTACCTGGCGTGGCGCAGGGAGTCGCCCGTCTTCGCGGCGGCGGGAGTCGCGCCGGTGGCGTGCATCGACAAGGGCGGGGCCGACGCGGCCGCCACGGCGGTCCACCACCGTCTCACGGCTCTGAGCTTGCATCCTGAATCCACGTTTCTGGTCCTCCTTGCGGAGTGCGGCTCGGTGGGGGGACAAGGCTTGAACCAGTGGGAGCGCTCCCATATTGGGGATGACGGCCGACCCCGTCAAGACGTTGAGGAGTTGAATCGTTTTGAGCTGAACCTGCCGAAGAAAGTTGGGCAACGACCCTGTGAAAGCAGCTCGGTTGGCGCTAGCTTCGTCGGCACCAGTGGGAGCGATTCCATCAGTCGACGCGGCCGTGCCACGCCGCCCAACTGCAAGGATCGCTCATGCGACACCCCCCGCGTTCAGTACTTCCAGCCGTCACCGGTGCGGTCGCGCTCTGTCCGAGCGCTGTCCCGGCCGGGGCGCGACGGTGCCTCGCGGCCGGCCGTGCCATCGCCTTCTGACGGCAACGCGCCTGCCCCGCCCGTCTCCTGTACCCAGCTCGTGGGCGTCGAGGGCAGGCCCCGCCGACCACTCGGCATCGACACCCCTGCTCGATCGAGGACCTTGGGACTGCCTTCCGGGACGTCCCTGATCCTGCGCGCCCTCACCTCGTGATCACCTCCGAAGGAGAAGGAACCCGCACTCATGAGTCGTACCAGAATGTCGCTTGTGGCAGCCCTGGCGCTGGTCGCCGGAACCTCGGGCACGGCACTCCTCGCATCACCGGCCGGTGCCACCGCCTCCTCGGTGCCCTGCACCGTGGACTACAAGGTGCAGAACCAGTGGGACACCGGCTTCACGACTGCCGTCACCATCACCAACAACGGCCCTGCGAAGTCGAGCTGGTCGCTGCAGTGGTCGTTCGCCGGCAACCAGCAGGTCACGAACGGCTGGAACGCGAAGGTCTCGCAGAGCGGTGCCGCCGTGACGGCCGGCAACGAGAGTTACAACGGCTCCCTGGCGACCGGCGGTTCGGTCAGCTTCGGCTTCAACGGCTCCTACAGCGGCACCAACGCGGTGCCGACCGGCTTCACCCTTGACGGTGTCACCTGCAACGTCGACGACGGCGGTACCGGTGGTGGCACGGGCGGCGGTACCGGTGGTGGCACGGGCGGCGGAGGCGGCGGTGGTGGCACGGACGGCCGGGCCGACAACCCCTATGCCGGGGCCAAGGTGTACGTGAACCCCGAGTGGTCGGCCAAGGCGGCGGCGGAACCGGGGGGCAGCCGGATCGCCGACCAGCCCACCGCCGTCTGGCTCGACCGGATCGCCGCGATCAACGGCGTGAACGGCGGCATGGGCCTGCGCGACCACCTGGACGAGGCGCTGAAGCAGAAGGGCTCCGGTGACCTCGTCGTCCAGCTGGTCATCTACGACCTGCCGGGCCGTGACTGCGCCGCACTCGCCTCCAACGGCGAACTCGGCCCGAACGACCTCGACAAGTACAAGAGCCAGTACATCGACCCCATCGCGTCCATCCTCTCCGACCCGAAGTACGCGGGCCTGCGGATCGCGACGGTCATCGAACCCGACTCGCTGCCCAACCTGGTGACCAACTCCGGCGGCACGCCCACCACGACCGACGCCTGCGTGACCATGAAGAGCAACGGCAACTACGAGAAGGGCGTCTCCTACGCCCTGGGCAAGCTCGGCGCCATCCCCAACGTCTACAACTACATCGACGCCGGCCACCACGGCTGGCTCGGCTGGGACAGCAACCTCGGCCCGGTCGTGCAGGAGTTCGCCAAGGTCGCCACGGCCAACGGCGCGAGCGTGAACGACGTGGCCGGCTTCATCGTCAACACCGCCAACTACGGCCCTGTGAAGGAGCCGAACTTCAAGGTCACCGACACGGTGAACGGCCAGACCGTGCGCCAGTCGAAGTGGGTCGACTGGAACCAGTACGTGGACGAGCAGTCGTTCGCCCAGGGGCTGCGCGACAAGTTGGTCGCCGCCGGTTTCAACTCGGGCCTCGGCATGCTCATCGACACCTCCCGCGACGGCTGGGGCGGCGCCGCCCGGCCCACCGGTCCCGGGCCGCTCACCTCCGTCGACGACTACGTCAACGGCGGCCGCGTGGACCGGCGCGTGCACGTCGGCAACTGGTGCAACCAGACCGGCGCCGGACTCGGCGAGCGGCCCACCGCCGCCCCGGCCGCCGGCATCGACGCCTACGTGTGGGTCAAGCCGCCGGGCGAGTCCGACGGCTCCAGCAGCGCCGTCCCCAACGACGAGGGCAAGGGCTTCGACCGCATGTGCGACCCCACCTACGGCGGCAACGCCCGCAACGGCAACAACCCAAGCGGGGCCATGCCGAACGCACCGCTGGCAGGGCACTGGTTCTCCGCCCAGTTCCAGCAGCTCATGCGGAACGCCTACCCGCCCCTGCCGTGACCCTGTGACACGGTGAGTGGCCGCCGGGGCCGGTCGTCAAGTGACCGGCCCCGGCGCAGGCGTCCAGGATCGCTCCGGTGCCGGTGCGCGGTCGCCGGGGTGGGTGGTCAGGTGGGCTGAGGGCGGCCGAAGAGCAGGTCGTAGCCGGAGGGGAGCTGGAGCAGGATCTGTTGGAGCAGGCCCTCGCCGACGGCGTCGGCGACTGTGGACAGGACGGCGCTGACGTCCCAGGCCGCGGTCTGTTCGGTGGCGCCCTCGATCCAGGCCGCGGTTGCCCGCACGAACCGCTCCGGGGACAGCGGCTCGGCGCTCTGCAACGGGTTCAGCAGGATCAGGGCGAAGCCTTCCGGCAGACGCGCCGCCAGCTGGGCTCTCACCTCGCCGAGCACATGCGCTCCCAACAGGGCGAGCACCACGCGAGTCGCACGCTCGGCTTCCTGCAGGGTGGGGTATTCGCCGCGTTCCTTCACGTGGTCGAGGAACGCCTCTCGTCGCACGGTCACGTCGGCAACCTCCCTTTTCGGCACCCGGATCGCGGAGGACGGGCCGGGGTGGGAGATCGATCGCCCGTCCTCCGCCGCCGAGCCTCGGCGGCCCCGGCTCAGCCGGAGATCTCCTTACGGCCGGATCCGACACCGATGGTGACCTTGCGGGGCTTGGCGCGCTCCGCGATCGGAATGCGCACGGTGAGCACGCCCGCGTCGTAGTCGGCCTGGATGTGCTCGGTGTCCAGCGTGTCGGCCAGCACCAGCTGGCGGGAGAAGACGCCCAGCGGCCGCTCCGACAGTTCCGTCTGCACATCGTGGGCCTTCGCCGTGGGCCGGCGCTCGGCCTTGACGGTCAGCATGTTCCGTTCGACGTCGATGTCGATCGCGTCCGCGCTGACACCGGGGATGTCGAAGGCCACCACATAGGTGTCGCCCGCGCGGTAGGCGTCCATCGGCATCGGGGACAGCCGGGACCAGGAGCCGGTGCCCACCGGATGCTGCGCCAGCCGGTCGAGCTCACGGAAGGGGTCAGTGCGCATCAACATCGGAAAACACCTCCAGAGGGTTCTGACCTGTTGCTGCCAATGCGCCTCACGGAAACCGTTGTACCACGTCATCCTTTGGATGACAATCGACGCGTCATCCAAGCGTTGACAAATGGGGGGTGCCCATGCCTCGCCGGCCGCCAGGCCGCTGAACGCCGCCTACCTGCGCGGTCCTCCCGCCGTGTGGCGCCCGTGGTGCATGGGGTCGGCGTGGTCATGGCCGGTGTCGGGTGAGCCGCCCATCATGCGGAGCATGGCCATGCCGCCGGTGCGCCAGAAGCGCACCAGCAGCACCCCTGCCAGGAGGAGGAAGGCGATGTTGAGCCAGGTGGTGTAGTTCCAGCTGAGGCCTTCCATGGGGACCTTCGCGTCGGCCTGGTCAGGGATGAGGCCGAGCCCGCCGAAGACGAACTCCACGATGTATCCGGCGATGACCATCGCCAGGTAGAAGGTGCCGAGGAGGAAGGCGGCCGTCTTGGCGCCGTAGTACTTCCGGTAGATGTTGAGGATCGGCAGGATCAGCAGGTCGGCGAAGATGAACGCCACCACGCCGCCGAAACTGATGCCCCCCTTCCACAGCACCACCGCCAGCGGCACGTTGCCGATGGAGCACACGAACGAGGCGATCGCCACCAGCGGGCCGACGACGGGCCCCCACAGCTTGGCGGCGAGCGGGTGGCCCTCGAAGAAGAAGGTGTGCCAGAACGAGTCCGGGACCCAGGCGGCGATCGCGCCGGCGATGAGCAGCCCGACGACCAGGTCACGAAGGATCGCCGCCCATTCCATGACGAATACGTGGCTGGTGGCGGTGAAGCCGTCGCGGGAGAGGAGCCGGCGGATGAAGGAGCCTTGGCGCTGTACGGACATGTCCATCGCGGCGTGGCCCTCCATCGACCCGGCAAGCCCCTGTTCTGCCTGCTCGCGAGCCTGACGCAGGAGCCTGTCGCGCAGGAACAGCCTGAACAGGACCGCCAGCAGGATGATCATGATGGGGCCGCCGACGAATTCGGCGGCGGTGAACTGCCAGCCCATCAGCAGCGCGAGGATGACGCCGAGTTCGACGACGAGGTTGGTGGAGGCGATCTCGAAGGCCATCGCGGCGGTGAAGTTCGCACCCTTGCGGAACAGCGAGCGGGCCAGCGCCACCGCGGCGTAGGAGCAGGACGAGGACGCCGCGCCCAGGCCGGCGGCGACGGCAAGGGTGCGGGGGCGGTCGTCGCCGAGCAGGGAGACGACGGTGGACTTGCGGACCACGGCCTGGACGACGGCGGACAGGGTGAAGCCCAGGATCAGGGCCCAGGTGATCTCCCAGGTCATGGAGCCGGTGATCGACAGTGCGTGCAATACGGCGTGCATCTGAAAAGCCTTCCTCGCACGAAACGGCGTACGCCCCAAGGACGCGGGGTGAGGGGGCGGGTGTGGCGGCCGGGTGCGGGGCGCCGCCGCAAGCAAGGGCGGCGCCCCGCTCGCGGTCAGCCCACGCGCAGGGTCAGGGCGGCGGTGTGGAGTGTCCCGCCGGTCCGGAACTGCAGGAACAGCCGCCAGTTGCCGGAGGTGGGCAGCTCGGCGTGGAAGGCGAGGTCCGGGCCACCGTGGTCGCCGGTCACCTTGGTGGTGGGGTGGAGGTGGGCGAAGGCGGCGTCGCCTTCGTGGAAGGCGGTCAGGTGGGCGTAGGTGTCCAGGTAGGGCTGGAGGTCGGTGACGGGCTTGCCGTCCCTGGCGAGGGAGACGGTCAACGGGTGCGCCGTCTCAGCCATGAGTTCGCCCTTGACGGTGACGGTGTACCCGTCGACCTGGGTGCTGGTGGAGGGGGCGGGCAGCGGGGTGTCGGTCGCGGTTCCGGGCACGGTGACGGTGCGCGAGAGCACGAAGTCCTTGCCCTTGCCGGGCCCGCCCCCGGGCGTGAAGGAGGCGAACAGGCGCCAGGATCCCGGGGTGAGGGAGGCCAGATCAGCGGTCCAGGTGCCGTCGGCGGCCATGGCGGGGTGGATGTGCTGGAAGCCGGTCAGGTCGGAGCGGATGGCGTAGAAGTGCATCCGCTTGGTCTGGTCGAGGGCGAAGCCGGTGACCGCCTTGCCGTCCGGGCCCGTGACCGTGAACCGGTAAGGGGTCCGCTTGCCGGACGGCAGGGTCGCCTCCTCGGAGGTGAGGCGGTAGCCGTCCTGAGTGTCGGACAGGCCGTTGCCGGAGGCCATGTGGTCCATGCCGGGCATGTCGCCCATCGCTTGCGGCGCGCCGGCCGAGGAGGAGGCGGAGGACTTGCCGCCGTGGCCCGTGCCGGGCATGGACGAGGAGTCGCCGGAGGAGCCGCAGGCGGCAAGCGTCAGCGCGAGAGCGGCTGCGGCGCCGGCCCCGAGGGTGCGGCGGCGGACGGTGAGACGGGAGGAGGTGGCCATCGAGGTGAGTCTTTCCGGGTGGCGCGCCACACCGGTGGCGCGCGGAGACGAACAGGACGCGGTGCCGGCTCCGGCCCAGGGCCGGGATCCGGTGCGTGTCTGTCACGTCCGCGCGATGCACACCTGAAGCAGAAGATCTCGCCCGCCGCCCGGCGGCCCGCGCCGCCCCGTCCCGCCGACTGCCGCCCGCAGGCGGGCCGGCGACCACGCGGCGAGCACTGCGGCGCCTGCCACGCCGAGCAGGCCGGGAGCCGGCAGGGGGGTCCGCTCGTGCGCCGCGGTCGACACGCACTGCGTCCCCGACATCCCGGAGGCGTCGGCGGCCCGGACAGCGGGGCCGGTGCCGTGCGCGGCGGGCGTACGAGTCGCGAGGAGTGCGGCGGGGTCGTGAGCGCCGGTCATCGGCGAGGCCGCCCTCGTGGACATGGCGCCGTGGCAACCCTCTGCGGCCGCGGCCGGGGCGCCATGCATGAGGAACAGGCCGAACAGCACCGCGCACAGCGCCGACAGCCGGGCGACGCCCCGCCTGCCCGCATGTCCACTGCCCACGTTCCGTCCCTCTTCGCCCCATCGTTCGGCGTGCCGCCTGGACCGCCCACCCCACCATACCGGGGCGGGGTATGCAAGGGTGGGTCGCCGCCCGGCGGCGGAATGAACACGTTCGCCCATTGTTGAAAGCGGTATGAAAAAGATCGGGTTCCTGTCCTTCGGACACTGGGCGCCATCGCCGCACTCCGCGACACGCACGGCATCGGACTCGCTGCTGCAAGCGATCGACCTCGCCGTCGCCGCGGAGGAGCTGGGCGTGGACGGCGCCTACTTCCGGGTCCACCACTTCGCACGGCAGCACGCCTCACCGTTCCCGCTCCTCGCCGCCATCGGCGCGCGCACCAGCCGGATCGAGATCGGTACGGGGGTGATCGACATGCGCTACGAGAACCCGATGTACATGGCGGAGGACGCGGGCGCGGCCGACCTGATCTCGGGCGGCCGGCTCCAGCTCGGCCTCAGCCGGGGCTCACCGGAGCAGGTGATCGACGGCTGGCGGCACTTCGGTCACCGGCCGCCGGAGGGCGGAACCGACGCCGACCTGGCGCGCGCCCACACCGAGGAACTGCTCCAGGTGCTGAAGGGCGAGGGATTCGCCGAGCCCGACCCCCGGCCGATGTTCGCCAACCCACCGGGGCTGCTTCGCATCGAACCGCACTCCGAGGGCCTGCGAGAGCGCATCTGGTGGGGTTCCGGCTCGAACGCGACCGCGGTCTGGGCCGCCGGGCTCGGGATGAACATGCAGAGCTCGACTCTCAAGGACGACGAGAGCGGTGAGCCGCTCCATGTCCAGCAACGCAAGCAGATCGAGGCGTACCACGACGCCTGGCGAGCCGCGGGCCACAGCCGCACACCCAGGGTGTCGGTCAGCCGCAGCATCTTCCCGCTCGTCGACGACCGGGACCGCGCGTACTTCGGCCGCGACCGCGACTCCACGGACCAGATCGGCTACATCGACGCCCACACACGGAGCGTCTTCGGCCGCTCCTACGCCGCCGAACCCGACGCACTCGTCAAGCTGCTCGCCGAGGACGAGGCCATCGCCGCCGCCGACACCGTGCTGCTCACGGTGCCCAACCAGCTCGGCGTCGACTACAACGCGCACATCCTCGACGGCATCCTGACCCACGTGGCACCCGAACTCGGCTGGCGCTGACGACCAGGACAGCGGCAGACGGCACCCAGCCGGACGGAGACCCGCACCGACTCCGGTCGAACCAGTCCGGCTGGGACCGTGCTGCCAGGAAGCCGGACGGCGCCGGGGACGCCCGACGGGAGGCAGGCCGGGCTCGCCGTTCAGCGCGGTGAGTTCCGCTCGCACCCGGTCCGCCGTGGCATGCCTGCCGAACCGTGCGAGGTGTTCCTCGATCACCTCCCTGCTGCGCCGCCCGCTGAAGCCGTCGAGCATGTCCTCCCCGCACTCGACGCCGTGGCCGGCGAAGAGCCGTCGCCACAGTGCCCGGCTCCTGGGTTCGGAGTCGATCAGTGTGCCGTCGAGGTCCAAGAGGGCGGCTCTCGCCGTGGCGGCTGTGCCGACGTCACCGTGGACGGGCATGCGGCTCCTCGGGGCGTCTTCGGCTCCGGGAGGGTTCCGGAGCCGGGTGCGCACTCGGTTTCGTGTCTGGTCCGGTGCGGCCTGTGTGCCCGGTCCTGGGGTGCCGCTCGCCACGTGGACAAGAGGGCGCCGCCGAGGGGTTCGAGGAGGATCTTCACGAGTGGCCCTTCCCCGAGGAGTCCGAGGGGACGTCCGACGGGACGGCGTCCGGTGGAGTGCCGGCGGGGCCGGAGGGAGCGTTCCGGGCCCTGGCCGGTGCCGGGCCATCCCACCGGGTACGGCAGCCCGTCAGCAGGAGACGGCCCACTGCCGCGGCGGCGACCTGGCAGGCGGCGGTGCCCAGGACCAGCGGAACAGCGCCCAGGCCGCTGAGCGCGCCGGCCGTGGCCGCCCCGGCGGCGGCGAACGTGCTCTTGAGCCCGGCGCCGAGGGTGAAGACCTGGGTGCGGACGGCCGCAGGCGCGTACCGTTCGCGGCTGGCCAGCAGCGCACTGAACAGAGGGCCGGTACAGAAGCCGGCGGCGGCGAACAAGGCCGTGACCACCAGGACATGGCCCGACCAGGGCACGGCCGCGAGTGGGACAGCCGTACCCGAAAGGCCCCACAGGACCACCCGTTCCGGCCGTTCCTCGCCCACGGGGCGGTACGCGTAGCTCAGTGAGCCGGCCAGGGCGCCCACGGCGAACGCGGTCATGAGGCCGCCCGTCGCCCACGGAGCGTCGTACCGGCGGGCGAGCAGCACGCTCACGACGGGCAGCGCCCCGACGCCCAGCTGGCCCACGCTGCTGGCCCAGGTGACCGACCGGAGCGGGCGGTCCCGGACGAGTACGGCCGCCCCGCTCAGCAGGTCGGTGGGCCGGGCCCGGCGCGGCCGCGTACCGGACCTGGGGGGCAGCCGCAGCGCGAACAGCAGCAGGCCGCCCGCGGTAGCTCCGGCGCCCAGCACGGTCAGGGCGGGGCCGGCACCCGTCGCCGTGCCCAGGGCGGCGGCGGCAGCGGGCCCGCAGATGCCGGCCATGTTGTAGGAGACCGCATCGACGCTGAACGCCCGGGTGAGCCGGTCCTTGGGCAGCAGTTCCCCGAGCAGACTGGTCAGTCCACCGGTGAGGAGGGGGGCGACGCATCCCGCGGCGGCGGCCAGGACGAGGACCACGAGGTCGCCGGCCCTGCCCACCAGGGCGGCGAGCACGGCGAGGGCGACGCCGTACAGGGCGACTCCGCCGCCGTGCAGGAGGCGGCGCCGTCTCACCGAGTCGGCCAGGGCTCCGGCCACCGGCGCCGCCGCGACGTGCGGGACCATCAGGGCGGCCACGAGCGCGCCGCCCAGTGCCGGGCTGTCGGCACGCTGCACGGCCAGCATGACGAGCGCGACGCGGGCTCCCTCGTCGGCCGTGCGGGCCAGGGCGGCGGCGGTGAGGTAGAGGGGCAGTGTGGCCGGGCCGCCCGTGCGCGGTGCGGAGCCGGTGACGTCGCTCATGGGCGCGGGACGTGCTGCCGGCGCGTCGTCTCCATCACCGTTCACTCCTGACGGCTCGCCGGTTGCCGAGGGCTGAGAATGAGGCGACTTTCCCATCCGGGCAGAAAAACGGATGAGCCGCCACGGGCCCCCTCCAGGCGTTCAATGAACCGGCACGACAGGCTAGCCCGTTGATGTCATTTGAACGGTCACCTTGCCTTCTGTCAAACAACCTCACGCACAGGCCAACGGTCCCGATTTCCCTTCCTCGGGCACGTCAAGCCCGATTCCCGGAGAGTGGCCTGATCGCGACGACAGGCCATTGAGCGCCCTTGCGGCGACGCGTCAACCGTCCGCTCTCATCGGGCCTTTGCAGCGACCCTTGCAGCTCAACTGCGTACTGCACCCGTCGACCGTCCGAATGGAGTGATGTGCGCCACATGCCATCAGCGTGCAGAACTGGCCATCCCCTCCTCTGCCGACGCCGGACAATCAAGAGCGCGGGAAAAAAGCCCATCCGGCTGGCCAATTGAATAACCAGCCTTCTTTAAGTGGCGATCCCCGGGCGGAGTCCACCCCGGATCTCGTCGCCGTCCTCGTCGTCCTCCGCTCAGAACGCGCGGAACTCCTCGAAGGAGGGCTCAAACGGAGCATCGGGCAAGCGGTAGGCCTTGCATCGGGCGCCGTTCTTGCCCTGCGGCCCGACGCCGACCGCATCGCCGGGGAATGCGTCGGGGATCACCGCCCATCCCAGGTTCTTTTCGTAGTACTGCACGGCGGTGTGCACCGACGGCCACCAGTCGTCGTCGATGACGATCAGCCCACCGGGCCGGACGATCTTGCGCAGGAAGTACAGGTCGACGAAGACTTCATGGAACCGGTGGCTGCCGTCCACGAAGGCGGCGTCCGCGACGAAGCCCCCGATCAGCAGTTGGGGAAGCACGAGAGAGGAAGGCGCGGCTACGAGCGTGGCGATCGTCTCGAGCCCCGCCGAGCACAGCAGGTCCCAGCCGACGTTCGAGAACTCGCGCTCCTGGAACGGATCGATGATGATGTGCCGGGGGTCGGGACGATCGATGGTGACCAGCGCCTCGCCGATCGCCAGCGCGGAACTGGCGTAGGCGAGACCGACCTCGACGACCGTCGCGGCTTTCTCGGCGATCAGGAGGTCGCGCAACTGGTCGCAGTGGCGCTCGGGCACCGTGACGGTCTCGAAGTCCGCCTCCGGATCGCGCGTGCGCGGCGGACCGTCCTCCACGAGCCGTCGGCGTACCTCTCGGACTTGCGCCGCACGTTCACCTGTCTTCGTCACCCTGGCGTCTCTTTCGCTGCGACAGCACCTCGGGCTTCACCATAAGCACGGAGGGGGATCTTCGATGCCCACGTCGGTCCCGGTACGGCTCGGACATGAGCGATACGGAGGGCATCCCTCTCTTTCGGCGCGGAGAGACAAGCAGATCCCCATGGTCAAAGGCGCGGCGCCGAGATCCGCTCGCAGTGCTACCGCACTTGGCAGACCGTGACCGGCAAGGACGCTGAGCGGACCGACGGGCGAGAACGTGCCTGAAGTCACCGACCGCTGAGGCAACGCGGACCGAGCGAACCCCGGGACAGACGGCTGTCCTGGGTTCCTACCGTTCCTGTGGGCTGCGGTCGCCGTGGTGCCGGTCGTCTCGGGGGCTCTTCAGGGTCGGGGGCCGGGGTTTCGGCGAAGGGGGTGCGGCGGCCCCCCCTCGCACCGGCCTACGCGTGCACGTACTACAGCGGCGACGCGCTGAGGTCTACGGCGACACGGGCCCACGGGTCCAGCAGGCGCAGCGTCTGCTGCCCCACTGCCGCTACCTGACCGTGAGCGACATCGACGGGAATTTCGGCGACCACACCCTGCAGGCGGTGCGGAGCTTCCAGTCGGATCACCACCTGACCGTCGACGGGAAGGTCGGCGTTCACACCTGGGCCGCGCTCTACGGCACCTGACCGCGGGCCCGCGCGGTCGCCGGTCCCGACGACGCGCCGGGGGAACAAGGGACCCGGGCCCCGGACACGAGTGTCCGGGGCCCACTGCGGTCAGGGGCTGTCCTCGCCGCCCTCGGTGCCGCCGTTGGCCAGCCACTGCAGGTAGGCGATCGCGGCGAGACGGGCCGAGAAGGCGTTGTCGCGGGCTGTGGCCGTCGTGACGGCGGTGGTGCCGGCGGTCGCGGTGAGGCCCGCCGCCGGTGTGTACATCGCCTCGTTGAAGGACGACCCGCTGGGGGCGGAGGCCACGGCGAACACGGGGTGCGCCGTGCCGCCGGAGAACGACGTCGAGATGTAGTCGCCGACCATGGTCCCCTGCGTGGTGCTCGCCAGCCAGGAGTGGGGCATCGGACCGGCCAGCTGGGTCGGCGTCGTCCAGGTGCTGCCGCCGTCGGTCGAGGAGACGTACCCGACGTCCAACTGGCAGGTCGCGGCGGTGCAGTTGGCGACCGGGTGGTAGTAGTACGTCAGCGCCAGGTGCGCTGTGCCGCCCGAGGTGGACGGGTCGACCGCGAGGCCGGGGATGAAGTGGTCGACGGTGCTCGTCGTCGCGTCGATCGGGATGCGGGTCACCGACGACCAGGTGGTGCCGTTGGTGGTCGTCGCCATGACGATGTCGTTGGAGGTGCAGGAGCCCCCGCTCGCGCGGAACCGGCAGTCCTGCCAGACGACGTACACCTTCCCGGCGGAGTCGATCTCGGCGGAGGGCAGCGGGCCGCTGCGCAGGTTGCCGCCCACGGTGAAGGAGCTGACGGTGGCGACGGTGGTGGCGCTCGTCCAGGAGCTGCCGCCGTTGGTGGAGGTGAAGGCGCGGATCGCGGTCTCCGAGGCGTTCGCGATCGGGACCACGACGGTACCGTTCGGCTGGACGACCGGCTGCCCGCCCAGGCCGGTGGCGTTGTTGCCGGTGTTCTTCGAGGCGCCCCAGGTGAGTCCGCCGTCCGAAGAGGTGGTCATCTTGATGCGGTCACTGTCGCCGTTGTTGTCGTACTCGGTGTAGCAGTTGCCGTAGAACGCGCTCGTGGTGGTGTTGTCGCAGACGATCCAGTTCTTGTCGAGGCTCGAACCGGTCGCGGTGACGACGGGGTTGCTCCAGGTCAGACCGCCGTCGGTCGAGCGGCTGGTGTACACCTCGGGCACGGCGACGGACGAGGTGATGGGGATGGAGGAGATCAGCCAGACGTTGTGCTTCGCGTCGTAGGTCACCGACGCGTCGCTGACCCTCTGGAAGGTGCCGCCCGCCTGGGTGGTGATCCCCGGCAGGAACCCCTTGGTCCAGGTGGCGCCGCCGTCCTTGGAGGTCGCGAAGCCGACGTTCGAGCCGCCGCCGTCGGTGAACCGGCCGACCTGGAAGGCGGAGACGATCGTCGAGCCGTAGGAGAAGGTGTCCGGTTCGACCTCGGTGGCGTGCTGGCTGGTGGAGTTGGTGTAGGGGTCGGCGCTGATCCGGGTCAGGGTGGGAGCCGCGGTCGCGGAGGTCGTGGTCAGGGCGAGCGCGCCGGCCGCGAGGGCCGCCGTCACCAGGCCGGGTCTCGCCAGGCGGTGGAGCAGGGACGCGAGGGACATGATCCGTTCCCTTTCGGAGAAGGGGCACGTCCGGCACCGCGCCGACGCAGAGCGGGGCGGGCGCACGCCTCGTACACGTCCGCGCCAGGAGGAGCGGGCGGAGCCCGGCCGGACCGAACATCGTGCAGGACGTGCTGCAGGACGCCGACACTCTGCTGGGATTAACATGCCCATGTCAACCTCGTCCGGTACAACACCATGCGAACCACGGGGAATTGACCAGCGCTTGACCCGCTCCGGGCGCCCGCGCCCCGGCTGTTTCCGCACGACCCTGCCGGAACCGCCCGCCCTCTGCGGTCGTCTTGTGCGCTGACTGTGCGCGAAGCAGGACGACGGGGGACGTGGTGAAGCGAAACGTGATGAAGACCGGTCTCATGGTGGTGACCATGGCGGCGGCGCTCGCGGCCTCGGCCTGTGGCCGGGAAGCCGGCGTGGCCTCCGGCGGAAGCGGCGGGACGATCCCCGCCCGCGGGTCGGGGCAGTCCGTGCCGGCGTCCACCGTGGGAACGCTGTCCGGTGTCGCGCAGGCCGCGGAGTCATCCGTCACCCGGCGCGTGCCATGGAACCTGGACGTTCTGGACCAGCGGTCGCGTCCCCTGAACGGGAGGTTCACCACCACCGCCACCGGCAAGGGCGTACACGTCTACGTGATCGACACCGGGCTGGACATCGGCCACAAGGAGTTCGGTGGACGCGCCCGTCTCGGCGCCGACTTCGTGGGCCCCAGGGACTCCGGTGACTGCTTCAGCGAGGCGGGAACGGGACACGGCACGTTCGTCGCGGGCATCATCGGCGGGGCCAGGTACGGGGTGGCGCCCGAGGCGGAGCTCGTACGGGTCCAGGGCATCCTGTGCGACAGCGAGGGCGGCGGCTCCCCGGCAGCAGCCGAGGCAGCCCTGGTGAAGTCGGTGAAGTGGGTCACCGCCCATGCCCGGAAGCCCGCGGTGGTGAACATGTCGCTCAACCTCGACCACCGTTCGGCGGCCCTGGAGTCCGCCGTGAAGAAGATGGTCGACGCCGGGATCCCGACGGTGGTGTCGGCCGGCAACTTCCACGACGACGCATGCGCACACTCACCGGCCGGCGTCCCCGGCACGATCGTCGTCGCGGCCTCCACCCCCGACGACCGCCCATGGAGCGACGGCGGCTCCTACGGATCGGGCTACGGGCGGTGCGTGGACCTGTACGCCCCCGGCCAGAAGGTGACCGCCGCCCTGGCCGGCGGCGGCACGACCACGGAGAACGACGGCGCCACGTCCTGGGCCGCGCCGCACGCGACCGGCGTGATCGCGCTGTACCTGTCGGCCCACCCGCACGCCACGGCCCACCAGGTCCACGTGTGGCTCGACCGCACGGCCACCCGTGGTGTCCTGCGCGGCATCCGCTCCGACACACCTGATCGGCTGCTCAACACCGGCGGCCTCTGACGACTCGGCCAGGCTGGTCGCCCTGCGCCCCGGCGGCGCGGGCCGCACCGGTGACGAGCCCCGCCGGTGTCTCAGCGCCGGTCGACTCGGGTGACGGCGAGCAGCACCAGAGCCAGCACCTGGATGGCGACGACGACCGTGATCAGCACCGGGATCGAGTAGCCGTACAGGCCACCGGTCAGCGCGCCACCGGCCAGGCTTGCCGCGCCGACCACACCCGCGAACAGCCCGTAGGCGGTGGCCCGGCGTCCGCTGGGCACCAGGTCGGCGACGGTGGCGCGCAGCGTGGACTCCTGGATCCCCGTCGCCGCGCCCCATACCAGCGACCCGGCCACCGCCACCGCGACCGTGTCGGTGAACGCCAGCGCCACCACCCCCGCCGTGAGGACGGGCAGGGCGACCAGCACCCGTGGGCCGTACCGGTCGTACAGCCAGCCCGTGGCCAGCGCCGCGACAGCGTCCACCGCCATCGCCGCCGCGTACAGCACCGGAACCCAGGCGGTGCTCAGCAGGTGCCGCTGGACCAGGTGGTAGGAGAGCACGCCGAAGGTGGCGAACCCGGTCGTGGTGGCCGCGGTGAAGGCGGCGTACGTCCAGAAGGCCCTCGGCAGACGCCCGCCCCGCGCGTCCGGTGCCGTGGGCGCCGAGGTTGCCGTCCCGCGCTCGTAGGCTTCCGGGTCCGGCATCCGGGCCCGGAGCCAGAACAGCAGCAGCAGTACGGCGATGCCCGGGACGGCGAGGACACCGAGCGCGGGGCCGTAGTCGCCGCCGGTCAGCGCGAGCACACCCGCCACCAGCAGCGGGCCGGCGATGGCCCCGATCTGGTCCAGCGCCTCGTGGACGGCGAAGCCGCGTCCTCGTCCCGTGGCCGCGGTGGCGTGCGAGAGGAGCGTGTCCTTCGCGGGCGAGCGCACCGCCTTGCCCACCCGTTCGGCGATCACCAGGACGCAGGCGGCCCACAGCACCCCGGCCACACCGAGCAGCGGCACCGAGGCGACCGTCAGGGCGTACCCGCCGATCGCCAGCCCCCAGAAGCGACGCGTCCGGTCCGCCAAGGGGCCGGAGACCAGCCGCAGCACCAGCGCCGCCGACTCCCCGGCACCGGTGACCACCCCGACGACGAGGGAGGACGCTCCCAGGGAGGCCAGCAGCGGGCCGGTGATCGAGCGGGCACCCTCGTACACGACGTCCGCGAGCAGACTGATCGTGCCGAACCACACCACGAACCGCCACGGCCCCATACGCCACGACGCCGGCTCCCGCGGGCCCCGAGCATCGGGCATCGGTCGGTTCACGCCCACAACACCTCCGCGAAGAACCCCGCCCCGTCCTCTGCCAGACGCAGCGTCTCGTACGAGAACGTCACGTACGTCGTCAACGCACCGCACGGCGGCCACGAGGTCGACCTGGGATGCGGAGCAGTCATGAAAAACGCCGATCTGCCGGGGGCTGCCGGGGAGGGAGGGCCGTCGGTCAACCGAGACCGATCCAGCCCAGGACCGTCTGGACGAGCAGGATCGTGGACATGGCCGCGACACCTACGACCACGACGGTGGCGGCGACCCGATAACGCGGGCTGTTCGCGGCTTCCCCCAGGACCGAGCGGCGGTTGGTCAGGACCAGGAGGTACACGAGGACGACGGGGCTGATCAGGCCCTGGAGGACCTGGGTGCCGATGAGCAATTGGATGACGTCGACCGGGGTCATCGCCACTGCGGCGCCGAGAACGATCTGGGCGGTGAACAGGCCCAGGAACAGCGGGGCGTCGCGGAAGCTGCGGGACACCGAGCGTTCCACACCGGCGGCCTCGCCCATGGCGTAGCTGGCAGAGAGCGGCACGACCGCACCGGCCAGCGCGGAGGCGCCGATCAGGCCGAGCGCGAAGAGGAGTTCGGCGTTCTGGCCGGCGACCGGCTTGAGGGCCTCGGCGGCCTGGGCGGCGGAGTCCAGCGGGCCGCTGCCGCCGATCGCCGAGGCCGTGGCGATGATGATGGTCAGGCTGATGACGCACGCGAACACCGCACCGATGACGGCGTCGGCTCGGATCAGCGGGTAGTCGGTGGGCTTGGCACCGCGGTCGACGACGCCGGCGGCGGCGTAGAACTGCATGTACGGGCTGACCGTCGTACCGATCAGCGCGACCGCCAGCAGAATGAAGCTCTTGTCCGGCTGCATGTGCGGGACGATCAGATGGTGTCCGACATCGGCCCAGTCGGGGTGGCCGAGGATCATGGCGATCGGGTAGGCGAAGAACGCCAACGACATGATGAGGAAGATGCGTTCGGCCCAGTGGTACGAGCCGAAGAGCACCAGGGCCCAGAGCAGGATCGCGGCGGGCGGGATCACCGCCCACTTGGGTGCGCCGAGAAGTTCGAACGCCGCGCCGATGCCCGCGAACTCGGAGACGACCAGGCCGGTGTTGGCCAGCAGCAGGCAGAAGACAGCGAGGGCTGTGAGGCGAAGGCTGAACTGTTCGCGGATCAGCGCGCCCAGGCCCTTGCCGGTGTGGGCGCCGAGGCGGACGGCCATCTCCTGCACCATCACCAGGGCGATGGTGACGAGCACCATGAAGAACAGGGTGCCGTAGGTGAACTGGGAGCCCGCGGAGGCGTACGTGGCGATGCCGGCGGCGTCGTTGCCGGCGTTGGCGGCGACCAGGCCGGGGCCTGCGATCGCCGCGATCACGGTGATGCGGCGCCAGCCGGTGCGGCGCGCGGGCGAGGGCGCGGGGGCCTGCGGAGCCGCGGGGGTGGCGGTGTCGAGGTCGCGGGTCACTGCAGGAACCTCCGGAAGTGCAGACGCCCGCGTTCGGGCAGCATCGCGTCGAGCAGGTCGTCGGCCAGGATCCGGCCGATCGGGCGGCCACTGTCGTCGACCACCAGGAGTGAGGAGGCGCGGGCGGCGACCAGCTGGTCGGCGGCCTCCGGCAGGGAGGTGTCGGCCTGCACGGTGGCCGGCGGCCCGAACTGCGCTCGCCAGGCGACCAGGTCGGCGATCGGGGTTCCGTCCTCGGCCACAGCCAGGTCGAACAGCGCGAGGTCGCACAGCAACCGGTCGCCCCCGTCCACGACGGCGACCGCGTCGATCTCGGTACGGTGCTCGGCCTGTTCGGCCAGCCGGGCACGCACCTCGGCGACGGTCTCGTCCCGGTGGGCGGTCAGCAGCAGAGTGGTCATGGCACCGCCCGCGGTGCCTTCCCGGTGGTTCAGCAGCCGGCGCAGCTCAGCCGCCTCGTCCTTCGGCATGCGGGTGAGCAGGGCCTCGCGCTCCTCGCCGGTGAGGTCGCGCAGGGCGTCGGTGGCCTCGTCCGGCTCCATCTCGTCCACGAGGCGGGCAGCGTGCTCCGGATGGGCCTCTCGGAGCAGGTTCTCCAGCTCGTGCGGTTCCATCTCCTCCAGTGCGTCCGCCGCCTGCTCCGGCTCCAGCCAGCCCAGCAGCTGCTGGCGCTCGGCGCGGCCGAGGTCTTCGAGGATGTCGGCCAGGTCGGCGGGGCGCAGCCGGTGGAGCGCCGTCCTGGAGGCGCGCAGCCGCACCTCCGGAGGTCCTTCGGTCGCCTGCTCGGCAAAGGGTGCGACCGCCTGCCAGTCCAGCACGCGTTCCGGTGTGGGACGGGCCTGCCAGCGGCGCGGGCCGAGTCGGCGCAGCAGGGTGGGCAGGGAGACGTCGACGCCGACCAGGACGACCTGGTCGACCAGGGGCGCCAGGTAGAGATCGGCGGCACGTGTGACCTGCACCCCGTCGACGTCGACCAGTTGATGGTCGAGCACGTCCTTGGCCAGCAGGACCTCGCCGGGCCGGCGGACGAAGTCGCGCAGGTCGACCCGCGCGGTCCGCAGCCGTACGTGCCCGGCGCTCACCTTGCCCAGGGCGTCGGCGGGCAGGAACGTGCGGCGCCGGCCGATGCGCAGGATCAGTCCGGTGACGGGCGGATACGGCTCGGTGCCGTAGAGCCGGGCGACGACATCGACGACGCGGCCGACCTCGTCGCCGGTCTGGTTGGTGGCCGGGCTGCCGATCAGGCCCGCGAGCGAGACCAGTGAGGTGCGGACCGCCTTGGAGGCGGTGGCCCGGCGCTCCAGTTGGACCCGGCGGTCCCGCAGACGGGCCGAGGTGGACATGAGCAGAGTGTGGGCAGCCAAGGTGAACACCCCCTTGCCCCGGTATGACGGGGCAACGGGCGACCCACGTCGGCAGCGCCCTTCCCGGGCAGGGGGCGTCGGCCACGCAGGGAGGCCGCCGCTCGACCCGACCAGGCCGGTGCACCTGGCGGATCAGGGAAGGACGGGCTGTCGCGGGCCGCGGAAGGACGGCGGGGACAACGCGGAGAAGGGCCGACTGTGACCCGGACTACTGTCCATGTCGCCTCCTCCCGGTCCCGGCCGCGCAACTGGGCGTCACGGCCACGCGGCAAAGGGCAGCCGGGACGAACGGTCCCGGTGCACCCCAACTCGTCAGAGCTTTGGCACTCCACGGCGTGATCCCACTGCGGGGAAGCCACCTGGGGTCACCCCTTGGGCCGGGGAGACCTGTCCTGATCCGGAGCGTCTCTCGACGGGTGGGATCAGTGGCCTGTGTCCGTGAAGACGCCTCACCGAACGAGGTGTCCTCTACATCCGCACCAAGAGTACGCCCGTCCCGGACCGGCTTGTGCCCCCATGACCAGCCCTTGACCTGCGCACTGAAGAACAGTCACCCAGGTCGGCGGGCAGGACGCCGTTCGTCACGAGCAACGCGCGCTCCCTGGAAACGGTGCCGCTCGGTCCTGTGGCCTGCTCGCGCGCCATGAGGACCCGGAGGAGGCCGCGCACCAGGCGCGAACGCGGCCGGGGGCAGCTGTGTCGACACCGTCGCCCTCACACCGCGTCAGGTGGCCGCGATGCGGTCGGTGCCGTGGGTGGCGAAGAAGGCCGCAGCCCGGTGCAGGAAGGCGGCGCAGGTGTCCCTGAGTCCGCCGTCGCCCTCCGCGGCCGCCGGCCGTGAACGGTCAGGCGTCCGTCACGGTGGGACGCGAAGGCCTCCGTGCGGTGAAGGTTCGACACCTCCACCCGCACGGGGGCCTTCGCCATGACTTCGTGATCAGTACGCCTAGCCCAGGAGATGCGACAGCGGCTCGTCGCCCTTCGCCTGGGTCGAGTTCTCGGTGCACTGCTGGTTCTGCGGCGCCGACAGGACCGGCACGTCCTGGAGCACGGAGACCGGCACGACGCCGACGACGGAAGCGGCGTCGACCTTGACCGGCACGCCGGCACAGAGCTGGTTCAGCGAGCCCTGCACCAGGGCCAGCTGCGGGCTCTTGGCCCCATCGGTCTTCGCGTTGCCGAATGCCGTCTCGGCGCCGTTGCCGCTGAGACTCGTCGTGCCACTGTCGTTGTCGGAGGCCATCGCCTGGGGAGCGATCCCGAACAGGCCGACTGCGAGCACTGCTGTGACGATCATGTTTTTCATGGTCCGTTCTTGCCCGGTCGAGGGAGCCACTGCCTCCCAAACTCGTCGACATCACCCGATCGATGGGGCGCGGGGCCCTGACCCTCGACAGATCCAGCTCCGTAACCTGAGCGTCGGAAGCCCACGCACAGCGGCCCCGCAGACAGGAGGAGCAGGGTTCCACTGCTGGGTCCGCGGGGCCGGTGCATCACTCACGTACCCTGCAATGCGTCCGATACGCCCCATCCATCCCGGCCGCTCACACAGAAGACCCCTTCTTGCGCGAGTGGGGCCCGGCCGTATTCGGCCGGGCCCCACTCATTCCTCGTCGGGTGGCGCGTGTCTCGCGCCGGGTCGTGTCCGTCTACCAGCGGTACCAGCGGCCCTTGCGGCCGCCGCTGTCCACCGTACGGACGACAAAGCCCAGCAGCCACACGACGAGCACGACCACCGCGATCCACCACAGTGCCTTCAGTGCGAAGCCCGCACCGAAGAGGATCAGAGCCAGCAGAAGAACGAGAAGCAGGGGAACCATCGTTATCAACCTCCTGGCCACCGCATGCCCTTACTTCAGCCCTACAAGCACGCAAAATATGAGTTACTTCCACGGGATGAAGGGCATGAGCGCGCCGCACGCCACGAAGGTGTCCCCCGTTTCTCGCGCCTCACGCACTGAACTGCTGTGGCGACCTGCGCTTCATCGTTCGGCGGTGTCGGGTCACTCAGCGTGCGCGACGGCCTCTCGCTGAAGCTGCACCGCCGCGAGCAGGCTCAGCGTCGGCTCCGCCTGACGCAGCGCCTTCACCGCGGCGACCGAGCCGACGTCTCCGGTGAAGCCGACGGCGGCCAACCGGGAGCGGACCCAACGGGCGCGCAGCAGGACCTCGGTGGCGGCGGCGGTGGACTCCACCAGTGCGGCGGCGCGTTCCAGGCCGGGGCGTTCCTCCGGCGAAGCCTGCGCCAGCGCCAGGCGCAGGGCAGCCGCGACCTCGTCTGTGTCCCGGATGGTCAGCACGAAGGTGTTCTTCCTGCCCAGAGCCGTGATACCTGTCATGGAGGTCAGCCTGATGGCCATGGCCGTGCGCGCCAAGCGACTTGAGGGACCTCAGAGGTGCGGCCCGGCCGGCGTTGGCGCACCCGCGGTCAAACGACGCCCGTCGTGTCGTTGATCCGGAAGGTGATGACGTCGACTTCGTCGGTTCCCGTCAGATCTGGGTAGTGGCCTTTGAGGGCTTCCCGGAGTTCGGCTGCGGTCGTCAGACCCTCAGCTTGGGCGTCCTGGTGGGTGAGGTCGTCGACCAGGCAGTGCCTGATGCCGGTCACCTCTGCCGACAGGACGACTTCAGGGTCGCTCTCGAACACCAGCCGTACCGGGCCGAGCTGCGCCGGGTCCCGGAAGCGGGTGGTCTTGATCTTGGCGCCGGAGCGGACGGCTTCGAGGTAGCGGGGGTTGAACCGAATGATCGGGGGGCCGGCCGTCTCGGGGTCCTGGTAGAGGGAGGGATCGAGACCGTTCATGCCCGCCTCCGCGGTCCATCGCTGAGCCAGCGGCATCAGGTCGGCGGCGAGAACGGATCTGAGCCCCGCGGGCGTGGGCACGATGACGCGCATGGTGGGGTAGTAGTCCACGAAGACCTGCCGATCGCGCCCGCACGGGCCGACGACCCCGCGCCCGTGGTTTCCCACGGCGACGATGCAGCGCATGTGGCGGGCCCCCTGGGCCCGCGCGGCTCCCAGAGCCACGAGTTCGGCGCAGGGTCCGCCGGTGAAGTGGTATAGGTTCACGCCGGCGAACATCCGGTAGTCGGCGGCCATGACCGCGGCGCCCATCGTGTGGACCCCGTCTTCGTCGGGCCCGGCGTCGGTGTGCGCGTCTATGGTGCGGCGTGCCAACTCCACGAGTTCACGCTCCTCATCATCGAGAACTCGTGCAGATGACGGGACGTACACCTTTTGACCTTCCCTTCCTTCAGCAGTCGCCCAAGAGCATTCCACACCGTGCAGGCGGGCTCCACAGGGTTACTGCTCGCCAAGGCGCTACGTCATCACTCAGGGGTGCAGCGCGCGTTGCAGTGCCTCGACGACGAGGGTGCGCGCGACCGTGGTCGCCCTGGAGTCGCGGAGGCTGTCGAGCATCAGGAAGTCGTGGACCGTTCCCAGCACTCGGACCGCGGTGACGTCCACTCCTGCCTCACGGAGCTTGGCGGCGTAGGCCTCGCCTTCGTCACGCAGTACGTCGGCCTCGTCGGTGATGACCAGTGTGGCGGGAAGGCCCCGGAGCTGCTCGATGTCGCCGCGCAGCGGCGAGGCATAGATCTCGGTGCGCTGCTTCGGGTCCGAGGTGTAGGCGTCCCAGAACCACTTCATCCCGTCGCGAGTGAGGTAGTAGCCGTCGGCGAACTGCTGGTAGGACGGAGTGTCGAAGTTCGCGTCGGTGACGGGGTACAGCAGCACCTGGGCAGCCAGGTGCACATCTCCGCGTTCCTTTGCCATCAGCGCGAAGACCGTCGACATGTTGCCGCCCACCGAATCGCCGCAGACCGCCATCCGTGAGGCGTCGAGGTTCTGTTCCCCGCCGTTTTGGAGTATCCACTTCCCTACCGCGTAGTTCTGCTCGATCTGAGTCGGGTACTTCGCCTCGGGCGCCCTGTCGTAGACGGGGAAGACCACCGCCGTGTCCGCTCCGACCGCCAGCTCGCGGATCAGCCGGTCGTGCGTCTTCTCGTCGCCGAACACCCAACCGGCGCCGTGGATGTACAGGACCACCGGGAGGGTTTTCATCGTCCCCCGGGGGCGGATGATACGCGTGCGGACGTTGCCGTGCTGCCCGGCGTCGATGGTCACCCAGTCCTCGTCCACCGCCGGTTTGGCCACCCCTTTCCCTTCCTGGAGACCGTCGAGAATCTCGCGGCCGTTCTCCGGGGGGACCTCGTAGATGCGCGGATGCGGCGACGTGGCCTCCGTCAGCTCCCGGGCGGAGGGTTCCAGGACTGGGGTTGCGACGGATCGAGAAGCGGGCATGGTGCGCCTCCTGCCTCACACGTAGCGGTACATGCGGCGGGCCCACCCACCTCCCATCGTCTCTCAGCGGTGCATCGGTGCAACCGCGGGGCAGGGGTGGCCGTACTTCCGTCTCTGCGCGGAGCGCCGCCGCATCCGAAACGGCCCGCCGCATACCGTCTCCGACACGGCGGCCTGGACCGGGGGTGGTCGGATCGTGCCGGCCGCGGACGACTCGCTGCGATTGCGGCCGGGCGCCGCTAACGGCATGACCGGCGCCTGTGCTACTCGTGCCTGACGCCGGTGCCTGTGCATGTGCCTGTGCCTGTGCCTGTGCCTGTGGCCACGCGGACCCGCAGCGGGCACCGCCACCGATTCATTCGGGGCCTCGGCGAGCGCCACCCCGGGCTTCAGGCGGACCTGTGGCGGGCGCCCCCCTCGATGTGGATCGTCTCGCCGGAGACGAAGCCCGCGCGCAGGAGCCACATCACCGCCTCGACGACGTCCTCGCTCTCACCGTGGCGCTTGACGAAGGTCGCCTCCGCGCTCCTGCCGAGCAGGGCGGTCTTCCTGTCACCGAGGCGGTCCCATGCGCCCGAGTCCACCACACCCGGCGACAGGGCATTGACCCGCACCGGTGCCAGATCCGCCGCCAGGTGGCGCGCGGCGAACTCGACCGCTCCGTTGGTGACACCCTTGACGAGCGATCCGGGCCCGGGGCGCCAGCCGACCACACCGGAGAACAGCACCATCGACCCGGTCGGCCGCAGGATCGGCGCGAAGTGCTTGGCCACCAGCATCGGGCCGACCACCTTCGCCGTGAACGCGGCCAGCAGCCTGTCACGGTCCAGGTCGACGGCGCGGACGTCGTGCGGCGCCGAACCGGTCGTCACGATGTGGTCGACCCCGTCCCTCAGCCGGTGCGCCGCGGCCGCGAGCGTCGACTCGTCCTGCAGGTCGACCTGTACCGCCGTGGCACCGATCTCACCCGCCAGCGCGTCGGCCGCGGTCAGGTCACGAGCACCGACGATCACGTCGTACCCGTCTCGCGCCGCACGCCTCGCGACGGCCGCGCCCAGCGCCCGTGCGCCCCCGATGACCAGGATCCGTTCCATGTGTTCCAACTCCTCTTCGTAGGACCGGACCTCACGGTATAGATTTGATACCGGTATCTTCAACGAAACTGGAGGAGCGATGGGCAAGGCGTACAACGTGATGGCGGCAACCTGTCCGAGCCGGACGGTGCTGCACCGCATCGGCGCCCGCTGGACGGTGTTCGTCATCAACGCCCTCGCCGACGGCCCCCGGCGCTTCACCGAACTCAAGGGGCACATCCGGGGCATCACCGCGAAGGCGCTGACCGAGACTCTGCGCTCCCTGGAAGCCGACGGTCTGATCAGCCGCCACGACTACGACGAGAACCCGCCCCGCGTGGAGTACGCCCTGACACCACTGGGCCACTCCCTGCTCGTCCCGTTGCGTGCCGTACGGCTCTGGGCCGAGGAGCATGTCCCGGACATCGAGGCGGCCCGCTCCCGCACGTGACCATCACCCGTGCGGTGACCTGCCGGCCGACCACGCGTCGGCGTGCCACTGGTTTGCCGCAACCGTAATGATCACGGCGTCGGAAACAAATAGCCGGGAACCCTGTCCCGGAAACAACCGTTCGTGTACTGTCATCGCCGGGCTCAGCGCAGGACCAAGCGTTTGGGGGGAAACGTGGTTCCGTTAGGACCTGGTGGCTCGTTACGTCCCGGCGACACTTTCACGGGCACAGAGAACACGACGAGCTTACTTCTCGCAGAACTCACCAGAAATGGAAGGTTGTCCTTCCGCCTCGCCTGTTCTCGGCTGACCGCCTGGGAGCACCTGCTCGTCCAGCACGTACTGGGCAGGCCGGACGTCGAGTTCGTCACGGAACCGGCGCCGCACGCCCCCGGCATCGTCCCCGTCACCCGGTCGGCACTCGCCGGTCTGTCCTTCTGGGCCCCGGGTGAACTGCCGGAACCAGGCGCCGAACGGCTGGGCAGCCTGCTGGTACCACCCGAGGTCCTCGACGTGGTCGCCGAGGAAGCCCGGGTGATCGAAGCCCGGGAGGCCGCCGAGCGGCACGAGGCCGACACCCTGCTGGACCGGTGGGAGACAAGCGGCGAACTCGACGGCCGGCTCGCCCAACTGGCCGACTGGGTGGAAAGGGTCGAGACGGTTTACATCCTGATCGGCCGGGACGTGTTCTCGAAATCCGACGCGGGAACGAACACCCTGACCCGAGAAAGACTCCTGGCGAATCTGAGGGAATGCCCTCCGAGCGACTGGCGTCCCACCGACAGGCTTTTCGTGGTACTGGCCTACTGCCTTTTCGTGAGCGGCCGTTCCGTGCGCTTCGAGGAATTCAACGGAAGTCAGCTTTCCGCCACCCGGCTCCGCGATTTCCTGCTGAACCGCTGCGCGCAGTACTGCGCCGCGCTGGGGCGCGAGCCGGACAACGCGCACGCACTCCCGTTGCTGGAGCTCGCGGAACTCGTCCGCACCCTGATGCACGAGGTCGACCGGACGCCGATGATGCGCTACCGGCGGATCAACGGGTTCACGTTCGTGAAGAACGAACGCCTCGTCGAGTTCCCCCTGCCGCGCGACCCGCAGATCATGCCCGACCTGATCGCCCAGCACGGCAAGCTCAACCTCGGGGTGTCCCCCTCCGGCCGGGTCCGGGGAGACCTGCGCGCGATGACCCTGGCCGCCACCGAGGTCGACGCGCAGGCCGCCCCCGGTGAGCAGAGCGCCATCGGCGAGCTGCTGGGCGCGATCGTCCTGTCGGCGATCCTGTGCACCGATGCCGACTACGGCATGAGCAGTTCCGTGCGTGATCTGGCGGGGCTGCGCGGGGCCGAGCCGGGCGGCCCCGACGGCGTGCTGACGCTGAAGAAGGGCGACTTCTTCTGCTGCTGCCTGCCGCACACGACCCGCATGTCCGAGGTAGGCGACGACACGACGCCGATCCTCTGGCGGTCCGCGCAGCGGATGATGTACAACCGGTGGCACTTCGCCCCTGGGGAGTTCGATCGCGCGGACATCCCGGAGAAGCGGCACTACTTCTTCCCGCCGCAGGTTCCCGACATCGCGGAGCACTCCGAGCACCACCACGGCGGTCACGTCGCCTCGCGCGTGCGCTACACGATCCGCGCGCCCGGCGCCCAGGTGTGGCACCCGCCCTTCACGGTCTTCGGTCACGGCTACCGGGGGTGCTACGACATCCGGCTGGTCCGGATGGAGGGGCCGCCGTTCACCATGACGGAACTCCTCGAAGCGGTACGGCACTGCTCCCTCGTCGACGAGATGTGGCGGACTCTCGCCCAGGGGCTCCAGGACGGCACCGTTCCCGTGCGCCCGGTGGGCGGCTTCGACAAGGTCTGGTACGAGTCACGCGGCTGGGAGCGACTGCGGCCCTACTCCCTCGCGACCCGTCATCTCGCGGGCGCACCCCCCGGATGACGGGGCCGTCGGCCCCGTCCTTTCCCACCGGCAGCGGCCGGGCGGCGCGCCCTCGCCCGGCCGATCCCCAGGAGGTCCCGTAGTGGCTGAGCAGAGCACCGGCCCCGGCTTGACCACGCCTCCGGACGTGGTGAGCACCATCGCTCTGACGCGGTGCCAGGACACCGCGCACCAGATCTGGTTCCGGGGGGAGGACGGCGTGCGCTCGCTCTCCCTGGCCGAACTGGACCGTGGGGCGGCCCGGGTGGCGTGCCGACTGCACGCCGCGGGTGTCCGGGCGCGGGACCGGATCGGGATCATGTCCCGGAACCGGATCGAGTGGGTGCTCCTCGACCTGGCCGCGGTCAAGCTCGGTGCGGTCGTCGCGGGTGTCGAGCCGGGCCGCTACGAGCCCGAGCAGGTGATCGCCGACTTCGGTCTCACCTTGCTCTTCACCGAGAACGAACCCGAGCGGGGCGCCGTACGGGACATCGGTGGCATCCGGGGATGGGCGCAGGACGAAGGGACCGACCCCTCGGCGCTGCCCGGCCGGGAGGCCTACGACCCGGCGGACGTCTTCGCGATCAAGCAGACCTCGGGAAGCACCGGTGTCCCGAAGGGCATCGAGGCGACGGTCGCCAGCGTGAACCGGTCGATGGCCGCCGTCCAGGAGATGTTCCACCACGGGGACGGGGACAACGTCCTGGTGTTCCTGCCCACGCGGTTCCTCCAGCAGCGTTACTGGATCTACTCGGCGCTGGTCAACGGACACGACGTCACCCTCGCCGACCGGGTCACCGTGTTCGAGGTGGCGCAGGCCGTCCACCCGACCGTGATCATGGGTGTGCCGGGTTTCTACGAGCAGGTGAAGGCACGTGTCGAGGCCGCCGGCGCCCCCGCCGACCCGGCCGCGCGCCGCGCTGCCGTCCAGGCCGAACTCGGGGGCGCCGTCCGCTACCTGTGGACGGGCTCGGCGCCCGCCGGGCGGTCCGTGCTGGACTTCTTCAACGACTGCGGTGTCCCGCTCTACGAGGGGTACGGCCTCAACGAGACCTGCATCGTCGCCAAGAACCACCCGGGGGCCGTCCGGGTGGGCAGCGTGGGCAAGGTGCTGCCGCACAAGCGGATCCGCTTCGACAGGGACGGCGTCCTGATCGTCGGCGGCCTCGACCCGGTGAACACCCACTACACCTGGTGCGGCCCGGGTGCCAACGAGAAGGTGTACCTGCCGACCGGCGAGGTCAAGACCTTCGACATCGGCCATGTCGACGAGGACGGCTTCCTCTACATCGACGGCCGGGTCGACGACATCGTCACCCTGAGCAGCGCCCTCAACATCCTGGTGCCCGCCGTGGAGGAGCGTCTGCGGGAGATACCGGAGATTCACGACTGCGCCGTGTTCGGTGACGGCAAGCCCTTCCTGACGGCTGTGGTGTCACCGGCCGCCCCGGACACCGACCCCAAGTCCCTGGCGGATGCGGTCAGCCGTCTGAACGAGCAACTGCGGTACGAGCAGAGGATCTACGCGGTCGTGGTGGCGGGCGAGCGGTTCTCCGTCGACAACGGTCTGCTGAACGCGCAGTTCAAGCTGGTGCGGGCCGAGATCGGCCGGGTTTTCGGCGAGGATCTCGATCTCGTCTACCAGAAGCACGCGGTGTACAACGACGGCTCCACGGACGGGGCCCCCGTCCTGGTGACGGCGGCGGTCGGCAGGCCGCGGACGCAGAAGGCGGAGGAATGATGAGCTGGGAGAAGCTGGCGAACACGGTGCTGTCCAACGACCGGGTGACGCTGCGGCGGGTACGGATCGGGGACGTCGAGGAGTTCTCGGACATCGCCTACGAGCCCGAGACCTGGGAGTACTTCGTCACGCGTGTCAGCTCGCCGGAGGATCTCCACGCGTTCGTGGAGACCGCGATCAAGGACACCCTGAACGGCAGCCGTATCGTCTTCGCCATCGTCGACAACGTCACCGGACGGATCGTCGGAAGCAGCGCGTACGGAAATCTCGCCGAGGCGGACCGGCGGATCGAGATCGGCTGGTCATGGGTCTGCGGGGCGGCCCGGGGCACGGGTGTGAACCGCGCCGCGAAGCTGGCACTGCTCGACCACGCGTTTACCGAACTCGGCTGCGAGCGCGTTGAGTTCAAGACGGACGTGCTCAACGCCCGCGCCCGGCGTGGGCTTTCCGGCATCGGCGCGACCGAGGAGGGCGTCCTGCGGAGCTTCAACTACATGCCCGGAGGCCGCCGCCGCGACGTCGTCTACTACAGCATCCTGCGCGACGAGTGGCCCGACGTGCGCCGCGAGCGCTTCGGCCAGGTCGACGCGGGCTGAACCGGCACCAGTCAGCAGCACTTCACAGGGGGGACGGACAGGTGGACACGGAGGACTTCGTCTTCGAGGGCGACGGCCGGAAGCTGGCCGGCACCCGTACGGCTCCGGCCGACGGGTCACGGCCCACCGTCCTGGCCCTGCACGGTCTCGGCGTGACGTCGAGCCGCCACCGCATCCGCTATCTGCTGGACGCCCTTTCACCCCACGGCCACGGTTGGCTCACGTTCGACTTCTCCGGCAACGGGGACAGCGCGGGCACCCTGACCGAGTGCACGCTGCGTGGGCGGACGGCGGAGACGCTCGCCGCGGCGGACCAGTTGGACACCGCCGCCGCGCCCGTGCTGGTCGGCACGAGCATGGGGGCGCATCTGGCCGCATCGGCGGTGCCCCGGCTGCGGCCCCGGGCGCTCGTGTTCTTCTGCCCCGCGGCCTACCCGGCCGACGCCGCCGACCTGCGCTTCGACGGCAGTCTCCCGAAGCCGGGCCGCTACCCGGACTCGCCTGCCTACGCCGGCCTGCGCGAGTTCGACGGCGACCTGCTGATCTTCGTGGCCGGTGAGGACCAGGTGGTCGCTCCCGCGGTCGTCGACGGATATCTGGAGAGCGCGCAGCGAGCCCGCTCGACCGAGGTCGTCCGGCTGGACGGCTACGACCACTTCGTCCACCGACGGCTGCCCGCCCATCCCGAGGACCGGGACCGGGTGGTGCGGGCGATGCTGCGTGTGCTGTCGGCGGACGCTCCCACCTCGCAGAGGAGTTGACCACGATGGGGATCGAACCCAACTACTTGAAGCGCCGCGACGTGGAGAGCCTCAGGGCGGTGGAGGCCGCCTTCCGCGCCGGTCCGCTCGCCGAGTCCCTCGCCTCGGCACCGGACATCGAGCGCCGCCGCGGTCTGTCCCGCGAGGAGTTCGACAGCGAGTACCGCGCGAAGGGCCGGCCGGTCGTCCTCGAGGGGTACGCGGCCCGGTGGCCGTCCGTGCGGACCTGGTCCTTCGACTCCCTGGCCGAACGCTGCGGCGCGGTCCCGGTCGTCGTGGACAGCTACAGCAGCAAGGCCGCCAGGTCGACCACCTTCGGCGAGTTCGTGACGCTGCTGAAGGAGAGCGCGGGCACCGGTGCTCCCCCGATCTACCTCCAGGAGTGGTACTACAAGACCACCGCCCCGGAGCTGGCCGACGACATGCCCGAACTGGAGATCGCCCAGTACGACTTCCGGCGGAACCTGTACGGCGACGCGGGCTCGACCAACCACCAGCTGTGGCTGGGGCAGAAGGGCGGGATCACCCGGCTGCACCAGGACTCCTACTCGGTCGACGTGCTGCACGCGCAGATCGTCGGCGAGAAGCTCTGGTACATCATGGGCCCCGACTCCGAGTTGCTGCCCGGCCCCGACGGTCAACTCGACGTCCGGGCCCTGCTCGACTCCCCCGCCACCCAGCTCACCCGGTTCGTGCTGCGGCCCGGTGACGTGCTCTACCTGCCGGCCTGGTGGTTCCACCGGATCGAGCTGCTGAGCGACTCGATCGGGCTCGGCCGCAAGGCCCTCGACGAGGCCAACCTGCGCCTGCACGTCCGCCAGCGGATCGGTGAACTGCTCGCACTCGCCCTGAACCCGGACGAACTGCGCAGGACGCACTCCGAGCTGTTCGACGTCGTGATGGCCCGCGGCCGGGCCCTGGCCCATCAGATGGACATCGACCTGTCCAGGTTGCGGCAGTGAGCCGGACACACCAACGACGCTCCGCGACGGCGAGCGACGACGAACTGGTCGGGAGGCAGACCCGGTGACGGGACAACACGTACTGCTGGTCGGCGGGCGGGGCCACGAGCTGCCCAAGGTACGCGGGCTGGGCGTCCGTTACTCGATGATCCAGATTCCCGAACGGGCCGACCGGGAACACGCGGCGGCGGCGGAGAACTACACCGTGCTCGACTACCGCCGGCTCGACACCATCCTCCCGGTCGTCCGCGCCTGGCACGCGGCGGACCCGTTCGACGCCGTCCTGTCGTTCACCGAGTACGGCCTGGAGCCGGCGTCCCGGTGCGCGATCGACCTCGGCGTGGCGGGCGACAACCTGTCGGCCGTGCTGCTCACCCGGGACAAGACCAGGACGCGCGAGTCGCTCGCCCGCCACGGACTCAGTCCCGTACGGCATCGCCTGTGCGCCGAACCGGCCGACGCACGGGAGTTCATGGCCGGCCTCGGCGGCTGCGCGATCGTACTGAAGCCGCCGGCCGGTGGCCTCAGCGAGGGCGTCTACCTGGTCGGCAGCGAGGCGGAGCTGGCCGAGCGCTGGTCCCTGACCACCCGGTGGACCGAAGGACCGGTGCTCGCCGAGGAGTACCTCGAGGGCCCCGAGTTCAGCGTCGAGTCGGTGTCCCAGGACGGCAAGCACGAGATCGTCATGGTCACGGAGAAGTGCACCTTCGGTGCCCCGGGCTTCGTCGAAACCGGCCACCAGATGCCGGCCCGGCTCGACAGCGCCGCCCGGGAGGCGATCGAGTCCCTGGTCGTCCGCTTCCTCGACGTGATCGGGCAGCGGACGGGCCCCGTCCACACGGAGCTGCGTCTCACGCCGGCCGGTCCCCGGTTGATCGAGGCCCAGACGCGGGTCGGCGGCGACCAGATCTGGGAGATGACCGAGCTGGTGACGGGTGTCGACATGATCGCGGAGACGCTCGCCGGACTGCTCGGTCTCCCGGCTCCCGCCCGTACCCCGCGCGCCCGGGCCGCGGCGATCCGCTTCCTGGTCTTCGAGAACACCACCGTCACGGGTGTGGGGGGCCTGGACGAGGCCCGCCGGGCACCCGGCGTCCTGAGACTGCTGTGCACACTGACCCCCGGACGCACCCTCGGTGCCGTCCTGTCCTCCGATTCCCGGCAGGGCTACGTCCTGTGCGAGGGCGACGACACGCAGGACGCGGTCGCCAAGGCCGAGGCCGCACGCGACCTGGTGCGGATCGAGCGGGCCCCGCTCGCCCGGGCATGAGGCCGGACGACACAATGGAGAACACCGCGGGCACCGGCCCCACGAGCGCCACCCGCTCCATCACCCTGCACTACTTCATGACCAACCTGGGCCTGTTCGGCCTGCTGTCCACGCTCGCCGTGTCGTTGACGGCGGCCGGGTTCGACGGCGGGCGGACGGGTCTCCTGGTCCTCGTCTTCACCATCGCCAACAAAGTGTCCAAGGTGTTCCTCGCCCGGTGGCTGGACAGGATCTCGGCGGCCCGCTCCGTCCTGCTCGGCTGCCTCACCGCGGCCGTCGGCTTCATGGGACTGCGGATCGCCGGCGGCCTGGCCGCGACGGCGGCGACCCTGGCGCTGGCCGGTCTCGGCGTCTCCGTCAACGCCCTTGCCAGCAAGCAGCTCGCGGCCGACGCCAGCGACCGGTCGGGCGACCGCGCCCGGATCTTCTCACTGATCAACGTCGCGGTGAACGTCGCCTCCGCGGTGGCGGCCCCGGTCGCGCTGTTCTTCGTCCAGCGCCACGAGCACGGGCAGGTGCTCACCGCGGTCGCCGCGATCTACTGCCTGGCCGGAGTGACCACCTACCTGAACTACCGCCTGCTGATGCCCGACACCACGGTGCGGGCCCCCGACTCCTCGCTGCGCGGCTACCTCACCGTCCTCCGCCTGCCGGGCATGCGGCCGTTCATGCTGATCAACCTGCTCGGCTGGTGCTGCTACGGCCAGCTGTTCAACGCGCTGGCCCTGCACGTGTCGGCAGTCCCGGGCGCGACGGACCGGCTGGGCTGGCTGTACACGCTGAACGCACTGCTCATCGTGGTGGCGCAGCTGGGTGTCACCCGCGTCGCCGAGACGTTGTCCAAGGGCCGGGGGACCGTCACCACCGTCGCGGCGTACACGTCGTTCGCGCTGGGGTTCGCCGCGGTCTACCTGCTGCCCGGCTTTCCGGGGGCGGTGGTCGGCGTGGTGCTGTTCACGCTGGGCGAGATGATGTTCGTGCCGACCATGGACGTCCTCCTGCTCGGCCTGCTCGGCCAGGAGAGCCGGGCACTGGGCTACGGCGTGTTCTCGATCGCCAACGCCGTCGGCGAGGGCGTCGGCGGCGGCCTCGGAGTGGCGGCGTACCGGTGGCTGGCCGGCAGCGGGCACGGCCCCGACTTCTGGCTGATCGCCACGGCGCTCGCCGTCGTCTCGGCGGTCCTGGCCCGGTGGCTGAGCGTCACCAACGGGGGCCTGCGCTCCGTTTCCACCCGCGAGGAGCCCAAAGTGGCGGCCGACTGAACAGGGCCGACCGGTCCACGACGCGAAGGATGCGACATGCGAGTTCTGGTGGTGGGCACCAACCGGATGTGCCACGACCGTCTGCACGCGCACGGGCACGAGCTGGTGCTCCTGGTGCCCCGGGGCCGGGCCAGTCCGCAGGACCCGGCCGGGCCCTACCGGCACGTCGTCGTCCTCGACGACGAGGCCGACCTCGGCCTGTGGACCGGTGTCGCCCAGGTGCTGCACGACGCCGCGCCGTTCGACGCCGTGGCGGCCTTCAACGAGCACACGTACCGCATCGTGCGCGCCGTCAGCGACCGGCTGGGGGTACCCACCGTGGTGGACGTGGAGCTCTTCGAGCGGGTGCTGGACAAGTCCAGGACCCGGGAGATCCTGGACAAGCACGATGTCCCCGGCTGCCGCCACCGTCTGGCGCGCGGTCGTGATTCCCTGTCGGCCGCCGTCCGGGCGGTGGGCCTGCCGTGCATCGTCAAGCCGGTCGACGGCGAGGCCAGCGCCGGGGTCGCCAGGATCGACTCGCCCGCCGATGTCGACGCCGCGCTGCTCCGCCTGGGCGAGGAGCAGGTCGACCGTGGGGTCGTCGTCGAGGAGTTCCTGGTCGGTGCGGAGTTCAGCGTGGAGGCCGTGTCGGTCGGCACCCGCCACCACGTCCTCGCGATCACCAGGAAGTTCAGGGACGACCGGACGTTCGTCGAGCGCGGGCACCTCGTCCCGGCCCCGCTGGACGCCGCCGACCGGGAGGCCGTCACCCGTTACGTCGAACGCGTCCTGGACGTGCTCGGCTTCCACGACTGCCCCTCGCACACCGAGATCGTCCTGACGGACCGGGGACCGCGGATCATCGAGACCCACAACCGCATCGGCGGCGATGCGATCATGGACCTGGTGGAACTGGCCACCGGAGTGGACGTGCACGACCTGGTGGCCCGGCAGAGCGTCGGTGAGGACGTCTCGGCCCTGCTGCCGGAGCCCGTCACGGCCCACCGCGCCGCGGCCGTCTGGTACGCCGATCCTTCCGGGCCCCCGACCAACACCCTGGTCGAGGTGCAGGAGGTCGAACGCGTCCGGCGCCTGCCGTCCGTGCACCGGGTCGACCTGCTCAAGCAGCCGGGTTCCCCGCAGACGGCCGTCCTGCAGAGCGGGGACCGCTCCGCTCGCGTCCTGACCGCCGCCGACACGCCCGCCGCGGCGCTGCGTCACGCCCAGGAGGCCGTGCGTACGCTCAGGTTCGTCTACAGCTGGTCCCCGCCGGCCACCGACGCGTCCGCGCCGGGCCACGGGACGGTGTGACCGCCGGGCCGGGCGCCCGGCGGAGCCCGGCGCACGCCGGTGCAGCGGGTTCCTGGCTGCCTCGGTGGGGCTGTCCGGCGCCGTGGCGCCGGCAGCCCCACCCGGGTCACGCGCGCCGTGCGTGGGCGAAACCGCGCCGGTGCCAGAGCAGGCCGCCGGAGTGCGCGGGCTCGCCGCTGACCTCGGTGACCCGTCCGACGAGGATCGTGTGGTCGCCTCCTTCCATGAGCTGGTGACGGACGCAGCGCAGGGTGAGCGAGGCGCCGGCGATCACGGGGGCCCGGTCGGACCGTGCGTCGAGGGAGAGGCCGTCGAAGCGGTGCTCGGCCGGGCGCCTGAAGTGTTCGACGAGGTGTTCCTCACCGGGGCCGAGCAGATGGACGGCGAAGTCCTCGGCCACGGTCAGCACGTCGTGGGTGCGCGAGGTCCGGTCGAGACAGACGAGGAACAGCGGCGGGGTCAGCGACAGGGAGCTGACGGCACTCGCCGTCAGGCCACGCGGTCTGCCCTGGTCGTCGTAGCAGGTGACGATGGTGACCGGAGCGGCCAGGGCGGACATCGCGGCACGGAAGGAGTCCGCGAGATCGGGCCGCGTGTCGGCCGGGGCCTGGTCGGCCAGCAGGGCCGGGCTCACCGGGCCACCTCCAGCGGGCGGCCCAGGCCGCGGAGCCAGCGGCCCTCGGGGCGGCCGGTGAATCCGGTACGGGCGTCCCAGCAGACCCGGCCTGCCTTCACCGTGGTGGTGAAGCGTCCGGTGAAGGTCCAGCCCTCGTACGCGGACCAGCCGCACAGCGAGTGCACGTCACGAGCCGAGAACTGCCACCGTGCCGAAGGGTCCAGGAGGGTCAGGTCGGCGTCCGCCCCCGGTTCGAGCCGGCCCTTGCCCGGCAGGCCGAAGAGCCGGGCGGGCCCCTCGCCCATGAGCCGGGCCAGGTGCGCGGCCGCCGCGTCCGGACCGGTGTCCCGGGTGAGCAGGCCGGTCCAGACGCCGGTGGCCAGCTCCTGGACGCCGGGCAGGCCGGGCGGCGCGTCGGCCGGGGGGCGGTTCTTCTCCTCCACCGTGTGCGGGGCGTGATCGCTGCCGAGCGTGGCGGCCTCGCCGTTCAGCACCGCTCGCCACAGGCGTTTCTGGTCACGGCATTCGCGGATGGCCGGGGAGAGGCGGGTGCGCGGTCCGCGCCGGGTGGTGTCGTCGTGGGTGAAGGACAGGTGGTGGCCGGTCACTTCGAAGGTGAGGGGCAGCCCCTCGGCGGCCGCCGCCGTGAGCAGGTCGGCCTCCTCGGCCGAGGACACATGCAGGACGTGGGCCTTCGTGCCGTACTCGCGGACCAGGTGGATGACCCGCGCCACGGCGACGATGCCGCCGGAACGCGGGCGGTGCGGCTCGTACTGGGCGTACGAGTCGGGAACGCCCGAGTCCGCGTCGAGGAGGTCGAAGACGTGCTGGTCCTCCGCGTGCAGGACGAGCCGGACGCCGCCGCGGGCCGCCGCGGCGAAGGCCCGCCGCAGCTGCTCCTCGTCCCGGAACACCACCGGGGCCGTGTGGTGGCCGGCCATGAAGATCTTCGCGGAGGTCGCGATCCGGGGGTCGAGCTCCGCGAGGAGTTCAGGACGGTCCGGGTCGGCGCCGATGTGGAAGCGGTAGTCGGTCCAAGAGGTGCCGTCGATCAGCTCGGCCTTGGCGAGCAGGCCGGCCTCGTCCAGGGACGGCGGACGGGTGTTGGGCATGTCGATCACGGTCGTCACGCCGCCGGCGAGGGCGGCCCGGCTGCCGTGGTCCCAGTCCTCCTTGTACTCGAGGCCGGGAGTACGGAAGTGCACATGGGAGTCGATCAAACCCGGCAGCACGTAACGGCCACGGGCGTCGACCCGTGGGCCCGGCGGCAACGGCACCCCGGGCTCCGGCAGTTCGGTGATCCGGCCGTCGCGGACGACCACGTTCGCGTCCCGGACGCCGTCGGGGGTGACGACGCGGCCGCCCTCGACGACCAGATCGGCGGGAAGGTGCCCGGACACGGTGTTCAGCTGTTCCACGTCAGACTCACCAGTTCCTTGCAGAGGTCGTTGGTCGGTCCCATCAGGGCGACCGCGCGCGCGTCGCGGCCGTAGCGGTTGATCTCGTGCGAGGCGACATAGCCGGCCGAACCCAGCAGCCGTTCGACCGCGTTGACGACCCGTTCGGCCGCGGATGCGGCGAAGAGCTTGGAGTGCAGCGTCGCGACACCCGGGTCGGGAGCGGTGCGCCGGCCGGCCCGTTCGACGATCGCCCGGGCCGCCTCCACCTCCCCCGCGATGTCGACCAGGCGGTGCCGGACGGCCTGTTGGGCCGTCAGCCCACGCCGCTCGGCGTGTGCATGCGCCAGGTCGAGCGCCGCCTGCGCGATACCGACGGACACGGCACCGAGCGTGGCGCCGCTGTCCCGGACGCCCGCGATGATCGACGCGGCCGTACCGACCGGCCCCAGCCGCGCGGTGTCGGGCACCCGGCAGTCGTGGACGGAGACAAAGCCGGTCGCCGAGCCCCGCATGCCGGCCAGCCGGAGCGAGGTGTCCGGCTGCAGCCCGGGAGTGTCCGCCGGTATCAGGAAGAACGTCTGGCCGGCGGCGCCGTAGCCGGTGTCGGCGGCATCCGGTGCCGGTTCCTCGCTCTGCGCCAGCACCAGGTAGATGTCGGCCAGGCCGGCGCTGGTGGTGAACGACTTGGCGCCGTCGATGACCCAGCCGCCCTCGGCCGTACGGCGGGCGGTGGTGGACAGGTTCTTCTTGTTCGCGCCCGCACCCGTCTCGCTCCACGCGGAGGCGGCGAGCCACTCCCCGCGGGCGAGTCGGGGCAGCAGCCTGCGGCGCTGGGCGGGGCTGCCGTGTTCCAAGATGCGGCTGCTGACCGCGTAGTGCTGGAACAGCATGATCGACGCTGAGGCGTTCACCTGTGCCACCTGCTCCACGGCCGTGTTGAGGCCGTGGGCGTCCGCGCCGGCGCCACCGTACTCGTAGGGCAGGGCCAGGCCCAGCAGCCCGGACTCGCGCAGCAGGGCCAGTGCCTGCCGGTCGGGTTCCCCGTCGGTGTCCGCGATCCGCGCACAGGCGGCGAGGCGCTCGCGCAGCGCGGGCGTCAGCCCGGTGACCGGCCGGGCGAGCGGCGCCTGGGTGAGCGTCGGCACGTCGGGCACGGTCAGGCTGTCAGCGGAAGCCATGACAACTCCTCGGAGGTGGAGGCGGGAAGGAAGGGGCCGCGGTAGTCGACCTGCTTCTCCGCCACGGAGATCCAGGCGAGCCTGCGGTCGCGGGGGCCGCCCGTCGTGCGGGCCGAGGCGCGGACGGTGGCACCCGGGGTGCGCAGGGCGAGCATGCCGCCCTCCGGCTGCTGCGAGACACCGGACAGCAGGTGCGGGATGGTGCCTTCCACGGCGGCGGCCGCGGCGAGGCAGGTCGCGCCGGTGAGGGCCACCGTCGGGTGCCAGGACGGTACGGATATGGCGCGGACGGCGAGTGCGCCCGGCCCGTCGGGAAGCAGCGCGGCGACCTTGGGGAAGGCGCCGGCGGTGTCCCAGCCCTTCGCCCGGCACACCGCGAGCCGCAGCCCGCTCATCCGGTCGAACAGCACGGGATCGTCGGCGAAGAGCTCCTGCACCGTGCGGACGCCGAACTCGGCGGCGTTCACGAAGAGGTACGGGTTGCCCATGGAGACCAGGGAGACGGGGACCGTACGCTCCTCGAAGGGGATCCCGGTGACCGGCTCGCCGGTGATCAGGAGCTGCTCGACCGGCCGCGGTGGAGAGCACAGGAAGTGGGCCGTGAAGCGGGTGCCCTGCGCGGAGGTCTCCTCCGCCTCGCACACCACGTTGTCCCCGTTGTTGAGCACGTTCACCCGGACCCGGCAGCCCGGCACGAGAGGCTGGATCATGCCGGTGCGGGCGGCGGCCTCCACCGCCGCCAGGATGGAGTGCCCGCAGGACCCGCGCAGGTCGAAGCTGTCGAGCCGGTCCGGCATGGACTGGACGAAGCGGTAGTCGAGGTCGAACAGGGGGTGGCGGGACGGCTGGACGAGCGCGTTCTTCAGAACGTCGGCGGCACCGTGGTCGGCGAGGACCATGCGCAACTGGGTGAGCCGTGCCAGCAGTTCCGGTTCCGACTCGGGCAGCGTGCGCGCATCCACCACGGCCGTCGGGCACGGGGTGCCGTGCGCCCGCGCGAGACTGACGCTCATGCCGCCTCCAGCAGGACGCGCGCCGGTGCGTGCAGGGTCGTCGGGGCTCCCGCCGTCGCGAAGAACTCCTGGCGCCACAGCTGGTGCGACATCAGCGACCACAGGGCCAGGGAGGCGGTGTCGCTCGGCCGGGCGGCCTGCTCGTCGAAGAGCGCGGCCACCCGCTCGGGACGGATCCGGCCGTCGGCGCGCAGCGTGTGCGGGGAGAGCACGTCGCGGGCCAGGGTCCACAGCCGCTGGCCGGGGGCGAGCATCGCGGTGACCGGCAGGGTGAAGGGCTGCTTGGGCCGGTCGAGCACGCTGCGCGGGATCAGGCCCTGCGCGGCCCGGTACAGGGCCCGCTTCACACCCAGGCCCGGCACCAGCCGCTGGGCGTCGGTCAGGGTGCTCGCGAAGCGGACGACGGACGGCTGGCAGAAGGGCAGCCGGACCTCGATGGAGCTGGCCATCGACAGGTGGTCGACGCGCCGCAGGTGGTAGGCGGGCAGTCGGTAGCGCTGCTCGACGGCGGCGATGCGCTGCAACCGGGTGCCGGGGCTGGTCCGCAGGATCCGCCGGATGTCGGCGGGCAGGGCGGAACCGGCCGCGCGGACGGTGAAGGCGTACTCGTCGGTGTACAGGCTCTCGCGCAGCGCCCGCGGGACGGCGGCCAGGTGGTCGAGGTAGTCCTCCGCCCAGTCCGATCCGTGGTGGGCGGCGACCGCCTGGGTCATCCGCGCGTAGCCGCCGAAGAGTTCGTCCGCCGCGTCGCCGGTGAGGGCTACCTTGAAGCCGGCGTCGCGCACCGCGCGGAAGAGGGAGAACGTGGACAGGGTGATGGGGTCGGCGTTGGGCTGCCCGAGGTGGCGCACCACGTCGGTCATCAGGTCGGGGAAGGTGGCCGGGTCGATCTCGACCTGGTGGTGGCGGGTGCCCGCGACGCGCGCCACCTCCGCCGCGTAGGCACGTTCGTCGCTGGGCCAGGTGCCGGTGTAGGCGATGTTGAAGGTGTGCAGCCTCCCCTGGCCGCCGCCGTCGTACAGTGCCTGGGCGGCGAGCGCCGTGACGAGGCTGGAGTCGAGGCCGCCGGAGGTGACGGCCGCGACCGGGGCGTCCGCCACCAGCAGCCGTGCCACCTCCTCGGACAGCAGGGCGCGCAGCTGCTCGCCGGCCTGGTCGAGGGTGCGGCCCTCGTCGGGACGCAGGCCCTGCTCGTGGGCCATGGGACGGCGCCGGATCCGCAGTCCGTCCCGGTGGCTGACGACGGCGGTGGCGGCGGGCGGCAGCACCCGCACCCCACGGAACATGGTGCGGTCCCCGAACGGGGTCTTGGACGTCAGGTAGGCGTCCAGACCCGCCTCGTCCTCCTCGGCGCGCAGTCCGGTGAAGCCGAGCAGCGCGGGCAGTTCCGAGGCGAACCGGAAGCGGCCGGCGGCGCGTTCGTAGTGGTAGTAGAGCGGCTTCATGCCGGAGTCGTCGGTGGCGAGGACCATGCGCGGGGTGGACCGCAGGTCCATGACGGCGACGGAGTACATGCCGTCCAGCTGCTCCGCGAACCGGTCCCCGTAGGTCAGGTACAGCGCCGGCAGGATCGAGCCGTCGCACTGGTCGTCGAAGTGGAAGCCGCGTTTGGTCAGCCGTTCCCGCAGGTCGCGGTGGTTGTAGAGCTCACCGTTGAAGACCACCGTGATCCGGCCGAGGTGATAGGGCTGGGCGCCCCCCTCGGGGTCCATGATGGACAGGCGGTTGTTGCCCAGGGCCCAGTCGGCCCGGTACGTGACGCCCTGCGCGTCAGGACCGCCGTGGTGCATCAGGTCGGCGACGCGGCGCAGTTCGGCCTCGTCGGAGTGGACGTTGAAGGTTCCGTATATGCGGCACACGCTGTTTTCACCTGACCTGTGAGGAGTGGCCGGCGGCGGAGTAGAGCGCCGGGTCGTAGGGGCTGGGTCCACCGCAGGTGACGAATCGGCGGGCGGTGGAACCGGTGTGGGGGTTGCGGGCCCCGTGCAGGACGCCGGGCGCCGCGTACAGGACGTCTCCCGCGCCGACGTCGATCCAGCGGTCGCGCAGGTACATCTGGCCGACGCCCTCGAAGGCGATGAACGCCTCGTCGCTGTCGGGGTGGAGGTGGACGTTGAAGGTCTCGCCCGGCTGCTGGATGCCGCAGTGCAGGCACAGCCGGCTGCTGCCGGTGCCGGGCCAGAAGACGAAGTTCATGGTGGCCCGGCGTTCGGCCGCCTCGATCTGCCCGGTTCCGCCGAAGCCGCGCAGCTGGGTGGTGTCGTCCCACAGCGAGGAGTGCAGGACCGGGTCGCTGCCGGCGGGGGCGTCCGCGAGGGGGGTGCGCCACACGTAGGCGGTCATCCCCTGGTCGTCGGCGCTGAGGGTGAGGGGGTGGCCGGTGGGGGCGTAGGCGGCCGAGCCGCGGCCGACGGGGCGGGCGTGCCGGCCGACCGCGGCGGTGCCTGCTCCGGAGAAGACGACGACGGTGTTCTCCTCGGCCGCGCTGCGCTCGGGGACGTACGACTCCCCCGGGGCGATCCGGACGACGTGCAGGGTGACGTGGGTGGCGCCGGCCGCCGGGCTGACGGGTGTCGCCACCGTGGTGCGGGTGCCGGGAACGGGGTGGAAGGTGAACTCGGCCGCGGTGATGATGCGGGCGTCGCCGAGCGCGGTGGCGGCGGGGGCTTGCGTGGATGGGGGCATGCTGTGGCTGCTTCCTGTGTTCGAAGGCCTGTGGAGTGGGGTGGTTCGGCCTGCGGGTGCGGTGGCGGGGCGGAGGAGCCGGGCGGTTGCCGTTCGGCCGAGGCGCGTCGCGGGCCGGTCGGCGGGAGCGGGCCGCGCGGCTCTTCGCGCGGGGCGCAGCGGTGCCGGCTCGCCGGGACCGCCGGGGCCCGACAGAGGGCCGGCGGGGGGCCGGCGGGGGGCCGGCGGGGGGCCGAGCGGGGAAGGAGCTCGCGTCGGCAGGTGCGAGGCCGCCGTGTCGTTCTCCTTCGTCTGTGGAAGGTTCCCGCGCCGCGTTCCCGGTTGTCTCCCGTGTCACTCCCGGCCCCGGACCACCCAGGGGAACGACGGCGGCGGCAGCCGGTACCGGACCGGGAGGTCCGTTCCGGGCCGTCCCCACGCCTGAACGCCGTACGGCGCACCCCGGGCAGGGGGTGCGCCGTACGGCGTTCATGAGGCGGCCGTGACCGGCCGGTGGGAGGAGCTGTCAGCAGGCCTCACGGGTGGCCGGGGCCGGGGACCGGTCGGACGCGGGCGGCACCGTCCTGGCCACCGGCGCGGCGGCGCGCCGGGACGGCAGCGGCAGCCGGCCCTCCGCGAGGGCGAGTGCGGCGATGACCACCGCGCCGCCCACCGGCACGTTCCAGGTGACGCTCTCGCCGAGGGCGGCGGCGCCGACGATCACGGAGAACACCGGGACCAGGTAGTTGACGCCGGACGCGGTGGTGGGGCCGGCGTCCGCGATGAGCCGGTTCATCAGGGCGAAGGCGATGCCTGTGGAGGCGCCGCCGAGGACCAGGAGGGAGAGCAGCGGCCCCGCCGTCAGTTCGCCGGGCAGGTTCCAGCCGACGGTGAACGCGGTGATCAGACCGGTGATGACCATGGCGGAGGTGAGCTGCCCCGCGGTCACGGCGAGCGCCGGGATCTTGTGCGGGGCGATGAAGCGGCGGACGTAGACGAAGCTGATCGCGTAGCTCACCGCCGCGCCGACGCAGGCGAGTTGGCCGCCGACGGAGCCGAACCCGTGGGTGTGCCACGGTCCGACGACGACGATCAGGCCGACGAAGCCGATCACGAGACCGGTGACCTTGCGGGCCGTCGGCTTCTCCGTGCGGATGGCGACGGCGGCGAGCCCCAGGGTGACCAGGGGCGTGGCGCCCTGGATGACGCCGGCGACGCTCGCGGTCGTGTGCTGCTCGCCGACGGCGAAGAGGGTGAACGGTACGACGTTGCCGAAGACCGAGGCGACGACGATGTGCCCCCAGACCTGGCGGCCGGGGAAGGAACCCTTGGTCACGGCGAGGATCGCCGAGACCACGAGGGCGCCCACCAGGAGTCGCCCGAAGGCGAGTTGGAGGGGGGCGAAGGCGTGCAGCGAGACCTTGATGAAGGCGAAGCTGCACCCCCACAGAGCGGCGAGCAGGCCGAAGCGGGCCCAGTTGACGGGTTGCATCCGATGACTCCTGAAGGTTGCCGAACGGGTCGGGGGGCTGGGGACTGGTGGGGTGGGGTGGGGAACTCGGGGACGCGGCGGTGTCAGGGCTCGTCGACCTCGAACTGGTCGTACTTCTCCATCAGCGCCACCATCTCGGCCCGCGTGGGGATGTTTCCGTCGGCCAGGAGTTCGGCCAGGCCCGTGAAGTAGGCCTCGCGGTTCTCGGCGGGCGTGAAGATGATCAGCATTTCGGCCGGCGCGTCGCTGTCGTTGCGGAACCCGTGCACGGCGTGTTCGGGCACGTGCAGGAAGTCGCCGGCGTGCGCGGTTGTCCAGCCGGTGCCGTCGTGGAGGGTGACCTCTCCCGAGATGACGTAGAAGGACTCCGAGATACGTGTGTGGTAATGCGGGGCCGCTCCGGCGGCGCCCGGCAGCATGTGGTGGTGGAAGAGACCGAGGCGGCCGTCGGTGGTCTCGGCGAGCGCGAGGTACCGGGTGGTCGTCGTCTGTCCGATCCGGACCGTGACGGCGTCGCCGAACCGTTTCAGGGTCGACACCAGGAGAGTCACGAGCCGTCCTCCCACATGCTCAGGTAGCGCTCGCCGGTGTCCGGCAGGACGGTCACGACACATCGGTCGCGGTACTCCGGGCGGGCGGCCACCAGGCGTGCCGCGTGCACCGCGGCACCGGCGGACACCCCCACGAACAGGCCCTGGCCGGAGGCGAGTTCACGGGCGGTACGCAGGGCGTCCGCGTCGCTGACGGCGATCGCCTCGTCGATCAGGGAGACATCGGTGGTCGGGGCGACGAATCCGCCGTTGAGTCCGGGGATGCGGTGGCGCCCGGCCCGTCCGGCCGACAGCAGCGGGGATCCTTCCGGCTCGACGGCGACGATCGTCACGCCCGGGTCCTGCTCCCGCAGGTGACGCCCGATGCCGGTGAGGGTGCCGCCGGTGCCCACCGCGCAGACCAGGGTGTCGGCGCGGCGCCCGGTCGAGGCGAGGGCGGCGGTGATCTCGGGACCCGTCGTGGCGTAGTGGGCCTCGACGTTGTCCGCGTTCTCGTGCTGGCACGGGAACCAGGAGCCCGCGGTGGCCGCGTGGATCTCCTCGGCCCGCTCGATCGCGCCCGGATAGCCCCGCTCGGCGGGGGTCTGCACCACCTGCGCGCCCAGCGCCGACAGCAGACGGATCCGCTCGCTGGTCGCGTTGTCGGGGAGCACGATGACGCAGCGGTAGCCGCGCGCGGCGGCCAGGGCGGCGAGCGAGATACCGGTGTTGCCGGAGGTCGCCTCGACGATCGTGCCTCCCGGCGCCAGGTCACCGCGTGCCTCGGCGGCCCTGAGCATGTACAGCGCCGCCCGGTCCTTGCTGCTGGACATCGGGTTGGCCGCCTCCAGCTTGGCCAGTACCTCGGCGCCCGGCGCGAGTCCCGCGAGTCTGAGCCGGATCAGCGGGGTGCCGCCCACCAGGTCGTCGATGCCGTCGGCGACCGCCGGGCGGACCAGGGCGGGCAGGGGTGTATGCGGCGTCATGGTGCGCATGATGTGATTCCTCGTCATGTCTGGACGGTGGCGGGCGGGGTCCGGCGGAAAGGAGCCGGCCGGGAACTGGAGGGGAGACGGGACGGAGCGCGGGGTTACCAGGAACCGGCCGAGGCGATGCTCTCGACGACGTCCTCGGCCGGGCGCTTCGGCGCACGCCCGGTGGCGGTGGCGGCCAGCATCCGCGTCCCCTCCGGCACGTCCTTGTTGACCAGCGCCTGGGCGCCGATCACCGCGCCGTCGCCGACGGTCACCGGACCGAGCACCGTGGCGTTGGTGCCGAGCACGACGTCGCGGCCCACCACCGGATGCCGGCGGGCACCCGGCGGCCTCTCGTTGTCGCTCCACCAGCCGACCGCGCCGAGCGTCACCTGGTGGTAGATCGTCACGTCGTCGCCGACGACGCAGGTTTCGCCGATCACCACCGCGGCACCGTGATCGATGAAGACCCGGCGGCCGAGGACCGCTCCCGGGTGGATCTCCACGGCGGTCAGCCGCCGCGCCCAGCGGGCCATCAGCCGTGCCGTCATCCGGTGTCCGCGGGTGTGCAGCCGGTGTGCCACGCGGTGGGTCCACAGCGCGGTCAGCGCGGGGTGCAGCGCCGCTTCCAGGCGTCCGCGGACGGACGGGTCCCGCTCGACCACGACGCCCAGGTCCTCGCGCATCAGACGGAGCAGACCGGTGCGGGTGGTGTCGGGTGGGGTGGCGGACGGCACGGTGCGGGCAGCGTCCGAGCCGGCCCGTCGGAACGGAAGGACGGATGCGGGCTCCTTCGAGGTGGCGCTCACGGAGTCTCCAGTCTTCGCAGGGGGCGGTCGCGGACGGGGCCGGGACCCGTGTCCCAGGGCAGGGAGGGGGGATCCGGTGGTCGCCGCGGGGGCCGGGGATCGTGGAGAGCGTCGCCGCTGCCGTTCCCGTTCTCTTCCCGCCCGGGTCCCCGGTCGCCGGCGCGCGACCGCGGGGACGTGACCGGTGCCGGGAGCGGCCGGGGAGCGAACCGGGAACGCTCGGAGGGACACTCCCCCCGAGCGCCCCTCCGTGCCGAGACGAGCGGGGGCACGGCCGGCACGGCCGGTACGGCGCCCCACCCGTGCGAGAGAGCGACCACCCATGCACGAACCATCAGTTGTCCGGGGCAGCCGGCACGCGGGCGGGCACGGTGCCCAGCGGATGCCGGCTGCCGACGAGGAAACGAGGACCCAGCCATGAGCGCGACGGCCGACCGAGAGAACGAGCCATGTCCCGTGGACGGCACTCCGCAGCGGCTGCTGCTGATCGGCCCGTCACCGGGCCTCGTACGCGCCGCCGTCGGCGCGGGCTTCGTCGTCCGGGTCGTCTCCGGCACACCTGAGTCGCCGGACGACCGCATGCCGCCCGGGGTGCCCGTGGACCTCGTGGACCTCGCCGACGGTGCCGCGCTGGCCGAGGCGATCGAGCTGTCGGTCCGGGTCCACGGCACACAACGGCTGCTGGCCTGCGCCGGCACGGCGGAGCTGCCCGCGGTGGCCGGGACCGCGGCCCGCCTGCGGGTGACGCCCAACCCGGCGGACGCGGCCCGCCTGCTGAGTGAGCCGGCCGCCATGCGGGCGCTGCTCAACGGCAGTCGGCACTCCTACGTCCCGGCCGCACGGGCCCGCTCCGCCGAGGAACTGCCCGCCGCGGTCGAGGAGATCGGCGGGCCGGTCACCGTACGCTCGCTGCCGTCCGGTGCCGAGGAGCCCGGCTTCCCGTCGGCGGCGGGTGAGCGTGCCTACCTGGTGGAGCGGTATCTGCACGGTCCGGAGTACGGGGTGGTGACGCTCACCGTGGACGGGATGCACCGTGTCGTGGGCGTGGTGGCACTGCACGGTGCCTGGCAGGCCGGCTGCCACCTGTTCCCGGCGCCCCTGCCGGAGCGGGACGAGGCGGAGGCGCGGGCGGTCGTGACCGAACTGCTCGATCTCGCCGGGTACGAGTTCGGGTACGCGTACACCGTGGTCGTGCTGACGGACGACGGACCGCGGGTGGTCCGCTCGCGGGCCGCGTACCCGGACGAGCCGGTGGCCTCCCTGATCGAGGTCGCCACGGGCTTCCGGGCCGACGAGGAGCTGGTGCAGGCCCTCGCGGGCAAACCGGTGGGCGTGCCGACGGCCGACCGCTACGCGGCGGTGGCGTCCTACCGGCTGCCGGCGGGGCGGCTGTTGTCGGTGTCGGGACTGGAAGCGGTGTCCGAGCTCGCCGGGGTGCACCGGGTGCACTTCCCGTACGAGTCGGGGGACGACATTCCCGGCGACGGTCACGGCGGGGAGGGTTACGTGATGCTGACCGCGGATTCGCCGCAGGACGTCGCGGGGGTCGTCGCGGCGGTGGGGAGGCTGTTGCGGGCGGAGGTGAGCCGGCGCCCCGACCAGGGCTGACCGCGTCCGTCCTCATGGACCGCCCGCACGGCCGAAGGGGGCCGTGCGGGCGGTTCCCGTCGGTGCCGACGGCGGCGGCCGGTACCCGTCCGGCCCGTTCCTGAGTCCTTCCCTTCCGGGGCCGACAGCCCGGTAACGGATGCGGAATGCGCCGGGAGCGGCTGCCGCGACCTTTCTTTCTGTCAGCACCGGACACCGCGACAGACAGAAGGCGGGCATCATGACCAGCAAGGGATTCGGGAACCCGGCGGGCTTCTTCGCCACCGCGGCGATCACCGTGGCTCTCGGCTTCGGTGTCGCCGTCGGCGCGCCGGTCACACACCTCGCCTCGGACGAAGGCCCGAACCTCGTCCCGAGCGTCCCGAGCGTCTCGCTCGTCCGAACCGTCGCCGCGGCACACGCCCACACCGGGAACCCGAACGCGGCGACGGCGGGCACGGACGGCGACGAAGGCCCCAACATCATCACGGCCGCCACCGACGGCGACGAAGGCCCCAACATCATCACGGCCGCCACCGACGGCGACGAAGGCCCCAACATCGTCGTGGCGGGTACGGACGGCGACGAAGGGCCGAATGTCGTCGCCGTCTGAGCGAGGGTGCGGAGCGTCCTCGGCCGGTGCCCGCCGTGACGAACGGCGGGCACCGGCATGTCGTGTTCCCGGCGTTCAGTCCCCCCGGTGAATCCCGCCGGGGATTCCCATGGCACGGAACGCCGCGTGCGCGGCGTCCGCCCGCTCGGCTGCCTCCGCCGTGTGCCCGAGGGCCGCCAGCGCCTGGGCGAGGCCGTCCAGGGCGTAGGCCTCCTCCACCCGGTGGCCGAGCCGGGCGGCGGACGCGTGTGCCTGCCGGTGCAGTTGCAGCGCCCGCTGATGATCGCCACAGCGGTGGAAGAAGCGCCCCGCGGTGTTCCACACGGTGGCCTCCCGCACCGGCGCGTCCTCGAGTCCCTTGGTGGCAAGGGCCTCCTCCACCCAGTGCAGCACCTGCTGCCGGTGTCCGAGCCGGCCCTCCGCCTCCGCGGAGAGGATGAGCAGCAGCGCCCGTTCGGCAGGCGCCACGACACCGGGCGTACGCTCGCGGGCCGTGGCCAGCGTGCGGGCCGCGGCCTCGGCGTCCCCCATCGCCAACTGGGCCTGTGCGAGGTCGCCGAGGCCGACCAGTTCCTTCTCCAACGCCCCGATCTTGCGGGCCAGCTGGACGGAGCGGGTGGCCGTGCGCACCGCCTCCTGGAAGTCCCCGCGCTCCATGTGGACGGCGCTGATGTTGGACAGGGACTCCGCCTCGGCCCGCTCCGCGCCGAGTTCGCGCTTGAGGGCGATGGACTGCTCCAGCCGCGACAGCGCTTCGTCGAACCGGCCCGTGGTGGCCAGGAGCAGGCCCAGTACGCCGGTGTCCTTGGCCTGTCCTCGGCGGTCGCCGAGTTCGACCGCCAGCTCGTGTGCCTCGACGGCGGCCGCGATGCCGTCCTCGAACCGGCCGCGTTTCCAGCAGGCGACCGCCAGGTTGGACAGGCTCAGCCGGAGCAGATCGGCTTCGCCGAGGCGGCGGGCCGCGGCGACCGCCGTGTGGCAGAGCGCGAGGAACTCGTCGAGCCGACCGCGCAGATCGAGGTGGAAGACGACGTTGGCCGCGAGCAGCGCCACCTCACGGTCGAGGTTCCGGCGGAACGCCAGGGCGATCGCCGCGAGAAGGCTGTCCTGCTCGCGTTCGAACCAGTCGCGAGCGGCTTCCGGCGTGCGCAGGGGCGTCAGCTCAGGACGGAACGACGGCGTCGGTCGCGCCATCCGCACCCGGCCGGGGAAGAGCAGGTCGCAGGCGACGTCCGAGGCCGTCAGCGAGTACTCCATGAGCCGGCGCACCGCGCCCGCCGCCTCCTCGCTGAACTCGCCGGTTCCTCCGGAATGCCGGGTGCGCGACAGCATGTGGGCGAAACTGCGCACCAGGTCGTGGAAGGCGTAGCGGCCGGGCTCGTGCTGCTGCACCAGGTGCATGTCGAGGAGGTACTCCAGGACGTCCTCGGCGTCCCGGACCCCGAGGTCGAGCAGTGCCGCCGCCGTGTACACGTCGAGTTCGGCGCCCGGGTACTGACCCAGCAGGCGGAAGGACTGGCGGTATCCGGCGTCCAGTCCCTCGTACGACAGCCGCAGCGTGACCTCCACACTGCGTTCGCCGGCGCTGAGTTCCGCCAGGCGGTGGGTGTCGTCGCGGAGCCGGTCCACGAGGTAGCGCACGCTCCAGCGGGGGCGCTTGCGCAGCCGGGCCGCGGCGATGCGCAGCGCCAAGGGTAAGTGACCGCTCAGATCCGCCAGTTCGGCGACCGCCTCGGGCTCGGCCTCGGCCCGGCGGTCACCGATGATGCTCACGATCAGAGCGACGCTGTCCTGCGGCGCCATGGTGCCGAGCGAGATCGAGTGCGCGGCGTCCAGGTCCACGAGCAGGGCACGGCTGGTCACCAGGACGATCGTGTTGGTGGGGGACGCCAGCAGCGGCCGCACCTGGGACTCGTCGACTACGTTGTCAAGCAGGAGGATCATCCTGTGCTTGATCATGGTGGCGCGCCACAGGGCGATGCGGCCCTGCGGATCGTCCGGTATCCGTTCGCCGGGCACGCCGAGCATCCGCAGCAGGGCCTCGGCCGCGGCCGCCGGAGTGAGCGGTTCCTCATCGGGTGTGTAGCCACGCAGGTCGAGGTGGAGCTGGGCGTCGGGGTACCGCTCGGCGAGACGGTGTGCCGCCCGGACCGCGAGTGAGGTCTTGCCGCTGCCGCCCATGCCGTCGATGGCGACGATGAGTGGCCCGGAGCCGTCGGCGTCCTCGATGAAGCCGAGGAGCTTGTGCAGCTCCTCCTCGCGGCCGGTGAAGTCGCGCAGGTCGTAGGGGAGGGTGGACCGGCCGCCGCTCACTGCGGGCGCCACCGGGGCCTTGAGGGCGGGGCCGTTCAGCGAGGGGTCGTTGCGCAGGATCGCCTGGTGGAGGTCGCGCAGCGAGGTGCCCGGCTGGATGCCGAGTTCCTCGTCGAGCACGGCGCGGATCGTGCCGTACTCCTCCAGCGCCTCGGCCTGGCGCCCCGAGCGGTACAGGGCGAGCATCAGGTGTCCGCGCAGCGGTTCGCGCAGCGGGTTGTCGCGGATCGCCTCGCGGATCTCGGCGATCAGTGCGGCACTCTCGCCCGCCTCCAGTCTCAGCTCGAAGAGCTGCTCCACCGCGGTCGTCCGCCGTTCCTCGAGGGACGCGGAGGCCGCGTCCAGCACAGCGCCGCCGCTGCCGGACAGCACCGGGCCGCGCCACAGGGTGAGGGCCTTCCTCAGCAGCGCCGTGGCCTCCGTGGTCCGGCCGGCGGCGACGTGGTCACGGGCCCGCTGCAGCGCGTCGGTGAACTGGAGCAGGTCGAGCTGTTCGAGGGTCACGGAGGCCCGGTAGCCGGGTCCGTCCGTCGCGATGAGGGTCCGTCCGTCGGGGATGCGCTGACGCAGCTCGGCAACGGCCTTGCGGACCTGGTGCGCGGCGGTCGCGGGAGCGTCCTGGTCCCAGACGGCCTCGATGAGCCGGTGGACCGGAAGCACCCGTTGCGGTTCGAGGAGCAGCGTCACCAGGACGCGCTCGTTGACGGGTCCTCCGACGTGGACGCGTTCGTCCCCGTCCCAACATTCCAGGGATCCGAGGATGCGAAAGCGGATGGGCCCTGTCTGGCGCATGGCGCGTGTCCTCTCCTCGGTCCTGGACGGCTGCCACGACACCGCGACCACGGGGACCGAGGGGACCGGAGACGGCTTCCCGTTCCTTCACGTCCCGCAGTGAACGGCACAGGGCGCCGACGTAGATGCCGACATTCTCACCTATGCGGTGGACCGCATGGCGCGCGTTGGTGGTGGTTGCCGGCCCGCCAGGGGGCACGCTGTTAAATATCGGACAGGTTTTCGCGGCTGTCCGGCGTCACCTGCGCAGGCCGGGCGTACGGCGGGCAGGGGCAGGCGAACGGCGGCCGACCGGTGGCGACGGCCGGGGATTTCCGCGATGCGACGACCGGTGGAGGGAACCGACGGGGTGCGGACGGGGTGGGTGTGCCGCGCCCCGCGCTCCCGCAAGACCGTTACGCTGGGTAGCCGTCGCTCGTTCCCGGCTTCTCCTCGGCGTCGGCCGGATGCACCGGCCGACACCGGTGGCGCGACACCTCCCCTCCCCTGCGGGACACCCGCGCGCGACGGCCGCGTTGCTGGCGGCGCGATCGAGGGGAACGTCCGGCTGCGAGGGCGATCAGAGCCGTCCTCGGCGTCCTGGACGCGTACGGTGGGTGGCCGACAGCGTGCTGCTGTCGGCCACCCACCGTAGGCGCATGGTCATTTCAGTGAGCACCGGCCTCCTGGCGCGGGAGGTCCACGAGCACCGGCGCCCGGTCCGCGGGCGACACGGCCGGTGTGTCGGCGAGCACGCCCCCGCTCCCCCAGTGATCTTGCTCGACGTCCCTCACCAGGACGGTCACGGCGGCTGCCGGGCATCCCGCGATCCGGGCCACGGCGGCCGTCACCTCGTGCACGAGATCGGCTCGTTTCTGTCGGTCGTTGCCCTTCCACCAGTCCACGGTCACGACGGGCATGGTCTTCTCCTCACTGCGTGGGTCGGTTGTGGCCCTCAGGCCGGGAACTGGTCGAATCTGCGGGCCAGTTCCTCCAACATCTGCGGGGTCGGCTCGGGCGAGGAGTCGAGCAGCTCGCCCAGTTCGCGGAAGTACTTCTCCCGGCCCCCGTCGGGGGTGAACATGACCAGCAGGGTGGCCGGGTCGGGGCCGGGGTTGCCGAAGGCGTGGGTGGTTCCGGGCGGCACCAGCATGAACGTGCCGGGAGTGGCCACCCGCCGTTCCGTGCCGAGGGTGAGCAGTACGTCTCCCTCGGCCACGTAGAACATCTCCGTCAGTTCGCTGTGGAAGTGCAGCGGTGCCCCCGGGGCCCGGGGCGGGATCCGGTGCTCGGTGAGGCCGAAGCGGCCGGCCGTGTCGTCCCCGGTGACCAGGAACGAGACGGCGGTGCCGCCCACGACGGCGCGGGGGCCGGCGCCGGGACCGATCACCCTGGGCAGCGTCATCGCTCGCCGCCGGTGTCCGGGCCGCCGTCCTCGGCGCGGGCGTCCGGCGTGCCGTCCTCGGCGCGGACATCCGGTCTGCCGTCCCCGGCGCGGGTGGACAGCGTCGTCAGCGCGGTCGCGGCGGCGACCAGGGCGAGTACGGCGGTGAGCGCGTAGGCCCGGCCGAACGCCGCGTCGCCCGGTGCGTCACCGAGCATGAGGACCAGCACCGCCAGGCCCATGGCCCCGCCCGTGTACTGCGTCGTCGTCAGCACCGCGGACGCGGTGCCCTGCTCGCTGTCCGGTACGTCCTTCGTGCCCCCGATGTACATGCCCGCGAAGGCCATGCCCTGACCGAGGCCGCTGACCAGCAGGCCGGGCAGTACGGCGGTCCAGTAGCCCGAGCCGTTCGTGCCGATGCCGAGCAGGGCCAGTCCCGCGGCGCCGACCGCGAAGCCGGTGGCGAGGGTACGACGGATGCCCCAGGGCTGCGCCAGCCTCCCGGTGACGAGGTTGCCCGCCACCACGCTCAGCGTCAGCGGCAGGAAGGCGATGCCCGCCTCCAGGGCACCGTAGCCCCACACGTCCTGGAGGAAGAGGGTGATCAGGAAGAACTCGGCACCCACGCTCGCCATGTAGAGCGCCGACATCGCGCTCGCGCCCGCCAGCGAGCGCACCCGCAGCAGCGTCCGCGGGATGAGGGGGGTGGCGGCCGGGCGCCGGTCGTACGCCGTCCAGGCCGCGGCCAGCGCGACGGCGGCCGCCAGGCACCCGAGGCAGGACCCGGAGGTCCAGCCGTCCACCGCGGCCTGGCTGAGCGCCGCCACCAGGCACAGGACGGCCCCGGTGAACAGAGCCGCGCCGGGGACGTTGAGATTCCGGACCGAAGCCCTGGTGCGGGCGCCGGCCGGCAGCACCCGAAGGGCGAGGGCGACGGTGACCAGGATGAGCGGCACGTTCACGAAGAACACCCACCGCCAGGACAGCGCCGAGGTGAGCACGCCGCCGATCAGCACACCCGCCGCGAGGCCGACCGCGCCGATCGCGCCCCAGATCGCCAGCGCCCGGGAGCGCACGTTCCCCGCCGGGAACGCGGCACCGATCAGGGCCAGCATGGACGGTGTCAGGGCGGCCGCGCCGATGCCCTGGGCGGCGCGGGAGGCGATCAGCAGCCACTGGTCCCCGGCCAGACCGGCCGCGAGGGAGCCCAGGCCGAACAGCGCCAGCGCACCGAGGAAGAGCCGGCGCGGGCCGGTCAGGTCCGCCGCCCGGCCGCCGACGACGAGGAAACTGGCGAAGAAGACGGCATACGCCGACACGACCCACTGCAGTCGTTCCGGGGCCAGGTCCAGTCCCGCTCCGATGCTGGGCAGTGCCACGTAGATGATCGAGTAGTCGAGCGCCACCAGGAACTGGGCGATGGACAGGGCCAGCAGCGCGGCCGCCATGCGGCCGGTGAACCGGGTGGGGGCCGCGGGAGCGGCGGGGACGGTGGTCTCTTCGCTCCGGACGGTCATGAGCGGACTCCGGTCAGCTCGATGCCGGTCGCGGTACGGGTCCCGCCGGACGGTGCCGCTCCCTGAAGCAGCAGGTCGGTGACCGTCGCGAAGTCGGCCACCACGTGGTCGGCGCCGGCGGACGTGAGCGCCTCGGCGGTGTCGACGCCGTAGGAGACCGCCACCGTCCGCAGCCCGGCGGCACGCGCCATCTCCACGTCGGTGACCGTGTCGCCCACGTACCAGGAGCGCGAGGGCCGGCCGCCCAGTTCGGACATGACGCGCAGCGCCATGTCGGGGTGCGGCTTGCCGCGTTCGACCATGTCGTGGCAGACGACGGTGTCGAACCTGTCGAGGATTCCGGTGGCGTCCAGCAGCGCGTGCGCGCTGGCGTGGATCTTGGAGGTGGCGACACCGAGCGGGTGTCCCGCCGCCCGCATCCGTTCCAGCCCCTCGGCCACGCCCGGCAGCAGGAGTTCCGGCCCCCGGCTGAGCACGTCCACGGCGAAGCGGCTGCGGTAGCGCGCCGCTGCCTCGGCGGTCACGGCGTCGTGGACGCCGGTGCCCAGCAGCCTCGCGAGGGAGGCCTCCAGGGGCTTGCCCACGGTCGCCAGCACCTCCCGGCGGCCGGGACGTGCGCCGAAGTCGCGGACCACGTCGCCGATCAGCTCCGCGATGGCGGCGGGCGTGTCGGCGAGGGTGCCGTCGATGTCGAAGACGAACACGGAGGTCATGCCGCGACTCCTTCCGCGGGCACGGCGGCGGTGGCCGCGTAGGCGACGGCGAGGTGTCCGGCGAGCCGGGCGGTGCTGATGAGGACCTCGCGGTTGGCGGCGGCGGAGCGCCCCTCCGTGGCCCGCGAGACGGCCTTCATCAGGTAGGGGGTGGCGGCGGGACCGCGCACGCCGTCCCGCTCGGCGGCACGCAGCGCCTCCTGGATCACCCCCTCCATCAGGTCCCCGTCCAGGGCGTGCTCCTCGCTGATGGGCGCGGTGACCAGCGCGCCTCCCGGCAGACCCGCCGCCCAGTGCATCCGCAGCGCCCGCGCGACGTCACCGGGGTCGTCGAGCCGCTGCGGCACGCGCAGGCCGCTGGAGCGGCAGTAGAAGGCGGGGAAGTCGTCGAAGCGGTAGCCGATCACCGGTACGCCCAGCGTCTCCAGGTACTCCAGGGTGAGTCCCAGGTCGAGGATGCTCTTGGCGCCGGCACACACCACGGCCACCCTGCTCCGGGTGAACTGCACGAGGTCGGCGGAGACGTCGAAGCTCTCGGCCGCGCCCCGGTGGACGCCGCCGATCCCCGCCGTGGAGAAGAACGGAATGCCGGCGAGATCGGCGGCCACGAGGGACGACGCCACCGTGGTCGCCCCCAGCCCGCAGCCCGCCAGCACCACACCGACGTCCCGGCTGGACACCTTCGGCACCCCGGTACCGGCCGCGAAGCGCTCCATGTCGTCGGGCGACATGCCCACGGTGAACCGGCCGCCGTCCAGCCCCACCGTCGCCGGCACGGCACCCGAGTCCCGCACCGCCTTCTCGATGGCGAGCGCCGTCTCCACGTTCTGCGGATACGGCAGGCCGTGCGCGATCACCGTCGATTCCAGGGCGACGACGGGCCGGTTCTCGGCCAACGCGTCACCGACTTCCTCACTGACACGCAACAGGGGGTGCATACGAGTCTCCCGAACGGTTTCTGGGGTGCTGGGTTGCTGGAACGAGACCAGGAACGACGAAGCGGCGGCACCGGACCCCGCCGCTGTCCGTCAGCCGCCACCTTCTCCGCCCCCGTTCCCGTTTGGTTCCCGGTCCGGAGCCGGGCCCGCTGGACGATGCCGGGCGCTCGTGGTCCCGCCTGGGTCAGCGAGCGTTCGACCAGGGCGAATGTGGTTCCCAGGGCTTTCGGACCGGGCCCCGTGCACCGCCGCGCAGGGGCCCGGGAGCGCGCCGCCTCCCGTATCCCTCGCGTCGGCGGGCGCTCGAACGGGCACATCGGCCCGAACCCTCGCCCTTCATTCCCGAACCACCCCGGAAGTGGATGCGCCGTCGCGGGCATCAGGTGTGCGCGGAGCACGGCGGGGTAGACACACCAACCGGAACGAATGCTTCCGAATCGCCGCACGGCTCCCCTCGCACGGCGATCGCGAAGGCCGGACGGAGCCAGGAGGAGAAGAGCATGAAGTTGACGCGACGGATCACCGGCGCAGCCGTTGGTGCTGCGCTCGCCTGCGGCGTCGTACTGGTCGGTGGCGGCTCGGCAATGGCGGCCACCTCCCAGGTCGGCGACCACCACCCGGTCACCGGTGCCACAGCCGGCGTCCCGGCCGGCGCCAAGGGGCACGGTCCCGCACGGCAGCCCACGGATCCGTGGATCGCTGATCAGCTGGCGGCGTTCTACCCTTCGGCGGCCCATCGACTGGCGGTGTTCGATCCCTGGGTCAAGGACCAGCTGGCCCTGTCACAGTCCGGCAGGTGAGCGCGACGGCCTCGTACGGCCTGCGGTCGACCACCTGAAGCCATCCACGCCGACGTCCCTCGCCGCCCGCGAAGGGGGGGCGGCGAGGGACGGATCAAGTCCGGGGCACTGATCTCAGCACTGCGGCAGGACCTGCTGGTCGTGCTGCCAGCCCCAGAGGTCGAGGTTGACGTCGCTCACGTAGACACCCCGGTTCCCGGTGTCGTCGTCGGTCCTGAGCCACACGTTGTCCGTGTGGCCGTTGTTGGAGTAGGTGGCGCCATACGTCCAGCAGTAGAAGTAGCTGGTGCCGCGGTAAAGGGTGCCCGCATGGGACGAGGTGTTGGCGTCCGGGCTCCAGTGGGTCCACTGGTCGATGACGGTCGTGAGGTTGTACGTGGACGCCGACGCCGGCGAATGGGGCACCTGCGGGGCGGCCAGGGCTTGCGGGGCGGCGACCATGAGCCCCGCCGTCGCCAGAGCCGCGAGCATGGCCGATGTGAGGAAACGAGGACGCATGTTGCTTCTCCTTCAATTGTGTCGCAACGCAAGGCGCTGTAGCGGCAGTTGATCTTTTTCTCCGGACGCTGCACACACGTGGGCCGGGCGCGGTCGAGGTGCAGGTCGTCAGCAGCGGGCTTCGGGCGGCAGGCCCCCGTACTCGCCCCCGTCGAAGTAGAGGGCGCTGACGTAGCCATTGGCGAAGACGATCCAGATGTCGCTGCTCGACCCGTGATCGAACACCACATCGCCGACGACCCAGCACCAGGCCGGATAGGGCCTGCCCGCCGACAGGGTGGCGACGTGGACCCCGCGTTTGCCCGGGAGACTGAGGACGTCGGCGTCCTTGTACGGAACGACGTCATAGCTGGGCGCGGCAACGCCCGGTCTCACGACGTCTGCCTGCTCGGCGTGGCCGACACCTGAGGTGACGGTGAGCAGACCGACGGCGGCAACGAGTCCGGCGAGGCCCCGGCCCACAGCATGTTTGATCATCATTCACCTTCCAGGCAGACACAGGCGCGCTGGGGCGCATGACCGTGACCGAACCGGCCACATGGGGCCGGCTTCCGACGAACTGAGTTGTCCACGTGGTGGGTTCGCGGCACAGTGGCTCATGTCGCTCCTCGGCCGCTACGGCCGGCCGTGTGCACCGCTGTTGACGACCGTAGGAGCAAGCCGCGGCTCCCGGGCACCAAAACGTGCACCGAGGCACCCCAGTTCGTGCACGGCGCGGCCCGTGACGCAGTGCCCGTTCAAGCTGGACAGCCGAGGAGGCAGCTCGTCATGCCAGACTGTGGAGGACTCCGGTTACGAGGAACGGAGGCGTTCGAGACGGTCGCCTCGGACTTGTTCGCTCCACTGCGGGTCGCCTGCGCGGGCCCGCCGGGTTTCGAAGCGGTGGTCAACCACGTGGCCATGGGGCCGGCGGTCATTGCTCACATCAAGGCCACTGCCGCGACGGTGACTCGGGACGATCGGAGCATCACCTCGAGCGATGTGGAGTGGATGCACTTCAACCTCCAGCACCACGGTCCGCTCACCGCGGTCCAGGACGACCGGGTCACGACCGTCAAGCCGGGCGAGTTGTTCGCCTGCGACAACACCAGGCCCTACCGGCTCGTCGGTGCGGGCCCGATCGACATGACCGTGTTGTGCATACCGCGTGCACGTCTCGGCAGGCACGTGGACTCCGTCAGCAGACGCACCGCACGCCCCATCTCGGCGCAGGACGGGATCGGTGGGCTCCTCGGTCACGCCCTGTCCACGGTCGACGGCGGCGGCGTCCAGGACGATGCGGCTCGGGCGCATCTGGCCGACGCCCTCACCGCGCTCCTCCTCGCAGCGTTCGCCGACACGAGTCCCGAGCGGACCTCTGTCACCAGTGGTCTCGTCGACCGCATCCGGGCCTACGTGCTGGCCCACCTGAGCGATCCCCATCTCAGCGCGGAGCGCGTCGCGCGCCTGCACCGTATCTCCGTCCGTCACCTCCACTCCCTCTTCAAGGGCAGTGACCGGACGTTCGCCGCTTGGGTCCGGCATGAACGCCTGCTGCGGATCCGTCTCGACCTGGTCGCCCCGGCCTGCTCCGGCGTCTCCACGGCCGCGATCGCGGCCAAGTGGGGAATGCACGACGTGAAACACCTGGGCAGAGCCCTGAAACGCGAGTTCGGCGCGACCGTGAGCGACTTACGCCGTCAGCACGGCAGTTGACACTCCACCACGCGCTGCGGGGCAAGCAGGGACAGGCAGTCCGGTTCACTGTTTGTGCGTCCCGCGCGGGCCGTCGGCGCCGTTGCCCCGAGGCCGTGCGCGGGCGAGCCAGGTCTCTCCTCGTGGTCTCCGCTCGCGGCCTCCCCTCGAGCTGCCGGGTGCGCCGCTGCGGCCGGTGACCTGCCCAGAAGCCAGTTCCAGCCAGTTTGCCGGGACGACACCGATGGGGCAGCCCCGGGAGCAGGGCGACGAGCGGATCTGGGGACGCGGCCGAGCGGGTCGGCATGGCCAGGACACTGCGCTGAGGAAGCGATCACTGAGGTCCGGTCCAGGCCGCGGCACTCACCGCTGCGTCCGGCGTCACGGCGCCGGACGTTCCGGGGGTGAACAACTCCGCGACCTGGAAAGCCAGGTCGAGCGCCTGGTCGCCGTTGAGGCGCGGGTCGCACGCCGACTCGTACCTGCGGTGCAGATCGTCGAAACCCAGTGCGGCGCCACCGCCGACGCACTCGGTCACGTCCTCGCCGGTCAGCTCCACGTGCAGGCCGCCCGGGTGGGTGCCCAGTGCCCGGTGCACCTCGAAGAAGCCGGTGACCTCGGCGAGGATGTCGTCGAACCGTCTGGTCTTGTGTCCGCCGGGCGCCTCGAAGGTGTTGCCGTGCATCGGATCGCATACCCACACCACCGGCGCGCCGGAAGCGGTGACCTTCTCCACGAGCTCCGGCAGCAGGTCCCGCACCCGGTGCGCTCCCATGCGCACGATGAACGTCAGGCGGCCCGGCCGCCGATCGGGGTCGAGGCGGTCGATCAGCGCCAGTGCCTGCGCGGGGGTGCCGGCAGGGCCCAGTTTCACCGCGATCGGGTTGTCGATGGTCGCGAAGTAGGCGACGTGGGCGCCGTCGAGCTGTCTGGTGCGGTCGCCGATCCACAGCATGTGGCCGCTCCCCGCGTATCTGCGGCCGGTTCGCGGGTGACGGCGGGTCAGTGCGGCCTCGTAGTCGAGCAGCAGTCCTTCGTGGCTGGCGAACACCTCCCTGCCGCCGGGTGTTTGGCCGTCGTGCGCGCCCTGGGAGGACAGTGCGTTGCCGATGCGGCCGGCCAGCGCTCCGTAGCGTTGACCGACGGGCGAGCGGGAGACGAAGTCCTGGTTCTCCTGGTGGAGTCGGTGCAGGTCGGTGCCGTCGCGGGTGAAGTCGCGCAGGACGTCCAGGGTGTGGCGTGAGGCGTCGTACATCCGAAGGAGCCGGGCCGGGTCCGGCCGTCGTTCGGCCTGGCTGAAGCCGGTGCCGTTCACCGCGTCGCCGCGGTAGACGGGCAGCGTGCGGCCGTCGACCGTCTCGGTCGGCCGGGACCTGGGCTTCGCGTACTGTCCGGCGATCCGGCCCACCGTGACCACCGGCCCCGCGGACGCGTGCGCCAGGATCACGGCCACCTGCTGGAGGAGGCGCAGTTTGCCGTGTATCGCCTGCGTGGAGAGGAGGTCGAAGCGTTCGGCGCAGTCGCCCCCCTGGAACAGGAACGCTCCGCCGGCTGCCACCTGGGCGAGTCGTTCGGTGAGCCTTTCGCATTCCTCTGGCGTGACCAAGGGGGCCTGGGCTGCGAGGTGGTCCACCACGCAACCGAGTTCGGCCGGGCTGGGCCACTCCGGCCGCTGGTGGGCGACGCGTGTGCGCCAGTGCGCGGCGGCTTCGCCGGTGCGGGTCACCATGGTCTCCGTCCGCTTCTCATGGCTGGGCGGTGCGGGGCGGTCAGCGCCGGACCGTCTCGACGAGGTCGTGGCTGATGCCCAGGTCGTCGAGCAGCAGCTGCAACGGTCCGGTGTCCCGCGCGGGTACGGGACGGGAAGCGGCCCACTCGCCCAGCTGACCGGTGTCGACGTCCAGGCCGCCCTGGGCCGCCACGGTCACCCAGGGTTCCAGGTCCGCGGAGCGGAACGCGGCCAGTCCGTCGACGAGTGCTTCGCGGAACATCCGCTGCTGTGCGCCGTCCAGGTTCCGGTAGAGCGAGCCGCACAACTCGCGGAACACGACCGCGTGGCCGCCCTCGTCCCGCCGGTGCAGATCCGTGGTGATCCGGTTCATCGGCTGGATCTCCTGGGCGGTGGCGAGCGCGGAGAGGAATCCGCTGATGGTCGTCTCCGCGGCCAGGGAGAACGCGATGTCGACGATGTCGCGGTCGAACCCGGACAGCCCGGCGCGGACCGCGTCCCGCCCCTGGACGACCGACCAGACGTCCGGCGCGAACCTCAGGTCCGCCAGGTCGCGCCGCCTGCGGGTGACGCCGACGGCGTTGTGGCACATCAGGATGTGGTAGTGCTCGTCGATGATCGTCTGGTGCAGGGCGTCGACGGCGACGTCGTCGCGGCGGACGGGGATCCGTTCCTGGAGCATGAGCCGGCAGGCCGGCAGGATGATCTCGTCCTCGATGGCCGCGGTCTTGGCGTTGTAGGAGATCCACGCCGCGGACAGGATGCGTTCGCGGGCGTCCCGGTCGAGCCGGTCGGCGCCCGGCAGGGACAGCACCGGGACGAGGCGTTCGGGGAAGTCCGGCAGCGCCGTGTCGAAGTGACCGTCGAGGTCGAGCTCGTCCTTCTTGACGGCCACCCGCTTCCCCCAGCGGCGCGTCAGCTGCACCAGCAGGTCGCGCTCGTAGGCGGGCTCTTCGCGTGCCGCGGTCATCGGGAGACCTCCCTCATGGGTTCACCACGGGAATCAGGGCGGCGCCGGCCGGGACGGCGAGCGCGGCCAGGCGGGACTGCCAGTGTTCGGCCGTCGCGACGTCCGTGTCCTGGAACCGGCCCAGGCCCTCGGTGACCGGCCTGATGCCGTGCAGGGCGTTCAGCGTCCAGACGGGTACGCCGGCGAGCTCCGCGGCGGTGGCCTGCTCGGTGACGACCTGGTGGCCTGCCGTGCCGACGAGTTCGCCGAGCAGGGCTCGGGTGATGCCGGGAAGCAGGCGGGGACCGGGGGGTGGCCCGCACAGCGTGCCGTCCCGCCACCAGACGACGCTCGTGGTCGCCCCTTCGAGCACGTGGCCTTCCGGCGAGACCAGCAGCGCCTCGTCGGCTCCCGCCGCGACCGCGGCGGCGCGCAGGGCGGCCAGGTGGTCGAGGTCGGCGCCCTTGACGGTCGGCAGCCGGCGTCGGTCGGGTCCCGCCGCGGTCCACAGCCGGACGGTCGCGGTGCGCGGTGGCGCTGGACGCAGCCACATCCGCAGCCGTGTTCCCGGCCCGGTCGCCACGAGTTCGACGCGGGGAAACCATCGGCCTCGGGCGGGCAGTGACGCGGCGACCGCGCGCAGGAACCGGTCCGTGGTGTCCGCCGGCGGTCCGGAGAACCGGGGACAGGCCGAACCGAAGCGTCCGGCGTGGCGGTCGAGTCCCCGCACCCGTCCCTCGTCCACGAGCCAGGAGTCGGCGACCAGCACCCTCCCGGCGGCCCCGGCCGGCGACCATCCGCCGTCGGCGTCCCACCACCGGCGGACGCCCTGGCCCGGCGCTGTCCCCGTCGCTGTGCCCGCCACCGTGTTCACCGCCCAGGGCCGCTCAGGTACGACACGGTCGGCGCACGCCAGGCGCGGAGCGAGGCGGCCGCCTTGAGCAGCATCTCCTGGTACTCGTCGTCCGGGTCGGAGTCGAGCACGATCGCTCCGCCGGCTCCGATGGTCAGCCGGTCACCGACGCGGACCGCGGTGCGGATCACGATGTTCAGGTCGGTGCCGCCGGAGAGGCCGAAGTAGCCGAGGGCACCGGAGTAGACACCCCTGGCCTCCGTCTCCAGGCCGTCGATGATCTCCATGGTGCGCAGCTTCGGCGCTCCGGTCATCGAGCCGCCGGGGAAGCACTGCCGGGCGCAGTCCATCGCGCTCACCCCGTCGGCGAGTCGTCCGCGCACCGTGGAGACCAGTTGGTGCACGGTCTCGTAGCTCTCGACGGCCAGGTACGGGTCGACCTCGATGCTTCCCACCTCGCACACCCGGCCCAGGTCGTTGCGGAGCAGGTCGACGATCATCAGGTTCTCGGCCTGCGTCTTGGCGCTGGAGGCGAGGGTGGCGGCCAGCTCGGCGTCGCGCACGGGATCGGCGTCGCGAGGGGCCGTGCCCTTGATCGGCTTGCTGGTCACCGTGCGGTCTCTCTCGACACGCAGGAACCGCTCCGGCGAGGAGCTGAAGACCGTGACGTCGCCGAGGCGCAGGAGCGCGGCGTACGGTGCCGGGTTCGCCCGGCGCAGCCTCAGGTAGAAGGAGGTGTCGTCGTCATGGAACGGCAGGTGCACCTTGTTGGTCAGGCAGATCTCGTAGCTCTCGCCCCGCCTCAGCTGCCGCCGGCACTCCGCGATGTCGGCCAGGTACTGGTCGCGGTCGCGGCCGAGGTGCTCCTCGGCCTGCGCGGGGGGACCTGCGGCAGGGTCGGCGGGCGGCTCGGCGTCGGCCGGGTCCAGGGCCGTCAGGAGCGCGGCCGTCCGGTCCACCCACTCCTGCGCGTCGTGCCGGGTCCGCTCGTCGTGGACGGCCACCAGGTAGGTCAGTCCCTCCTGGTGGTCGACCGCGACGACGCGGTCGGCGAACATCCAGACGGCGTCCGGGGTCTCGGCGGTGTGACGGGCCGTGGACCCGCACTCGGCCTTGAGTTCGTAGCCGAAGTAGCCGACGTAGCCACCGGTCAGGTCGAACGGCAGGTCCGTGTCGGGGACGCGCCGCGCGCGCAGCCGTTGTTCGAGGACGTCGAACACGCTGCCACCGACGAGGCGGACGCCGTTCGCATCGCGTACTTCCACGGCCCCGCTGCCGGTGCGGTAGGTCAGCACCTCGCTGAGCGGACCCGAGGTGTCGCCGAGGAACGAGAACCGCGACAGGCCTTTCTCCACCCGGCTGCTGTCCAGCCAGAAGCAGTACGGGGCGTCGTCGAAGAACGTGCGGAAAACGGCCTCGGAATCGGCGGCGGTCGACACGACCGTGCTGACGATCCCCAGTCCCCCGACCGCGCCGGGCGTGTCGTCGGACAGTGCGGGGTCGGTGGCGGTGACGGTGACGGACGGGCGTTGTCCATGCCGCGTCCGGCGGGTCAGGTCGGCGAAGTTCTGCAGGATCTCACGCCCGTACTGGGAAGCGACGGACTCCGGGTGGAACTGCACGCCCCACTGCGGCAGCTGACGGTGACGCAATGCCATGAGCACACCGTCGTCCGCCCACGCGGTGGCGACGAGTTCCTCGGGCAGGGGTTCCTGCACGCACAGCGAGTGGTAGCGGACCGCGACGAACTCCCGCGGAACCCCGGCGAACAGCGGATCTCCCTCGTGGGTGACCTTGGCGAGGTGCCCGTGTCTCGGTTCGGGCGCGGCGACCACCGGCGCCCCGGCCAGGTGCGCGATCAGCTGATGGCCGAAGCAGACGCCCAGCACGGGCAGGGTGGCGCGGCGCAGCAGGTCGCCGACGAGGCCGGCGTCGCGGGGGTTCTGCGGTCGTCCGGGGCCGGGTGAGACCACGATGTTGTCGAAGTCCTCCAGCCGCAGGGTGGACAGGGCCGGGTCGTCGTTGACCATGACGACCGGCTCCAGGCCGTTGATGCCGGCGATCAGCTGGTACAGGTTGAAGGTGTACGAGTCGTAGTTGTCCAGCAGCAGGGTACGCATCACGGACCGTCCAGGATCTTCGAGAGCGCTTGGACGTCGCCCGGTTCCAGGGTGATTCCGAAGATCTCCGCGGGCGCGGCGAGCAGTTCGTCCCTGTCGAGTTCCCTGGTGGTCGCCGGCTCCGCGGGACGTATTTCCGTGAGTGTGCTGCCGGCGAGGAGGTGCCTCACGTCGGGCCGGGTGCGCTGGAGGACCATCCGGTGGTTGAACGGCGAGCGCGGATGCGTGAGGCAGAAGTGGTTGAGGAGTTCGAAGTCCGACGGATACCGTGCGTCGGTGGTGAAGCCGTAGAGCTCCACCGGCCCTTCGGGGCGCAGGAACCGCAGCACGTGTTCACCGTTCGCTTCCCGCACCAGGTCGAAGGGCCAGTCGCCCTCCAGTCGCGCGTGCTCGGCGAGGCGGATGGGGGCGTGCGGCCCGTACGCACCGAAACTCACGTCGAAGAGCCAGCGTTCGTCGTCGAGTTCCACCGACAGGGCGACGTGGAGCGCGGGACCGAATCTGCTCCCGGTGCGGATCCGTGTTCTTCCCGCGAGCGCCGAGAACGTGAAGCCGATCCGGTCCAGCACGGCCGCCATCAGGACGACCTGTTCCAGGCACCAGCCGCCGCGGCCCTGCCGCACGATCTTGTCCTGGACGCTGTCCAGGTCCAGCGGCACCGCCGTGCGCCCGAGCAGCGGGTCGAGGTTGTCGAAGGCGATCGCGTCGACGTGGGCGGCGTGCAGGCCCCGCAGCGTGGCGAGGTCCGCGGCCATGTCGCCCCGGTAACCGACACGGGTCAGGTAGGCGTCCAGGTCGACGCCGCTCCCCTGCCACATCGAATCTGACACACGCAGCTCCTCGTTCATGTGAACTGCCCCGCCAGCACGCCCGCGAGCAGGATCCAGCCGTAGTAGGTGTTGGCGACGAAGGCGTTCCAGCACGACGTCGGATCATCCAGGTCCACGCGTACGAGCAGAGAGGACAGGAAGATCCCCGCGATCACGACAATCAGGTAGAACGCCCACCCCATCGACATCCGGGAACCGGCCCACCAGACGCCGCCGACGCTGAGCGCGACGAATACCGCCAGCCATGCCTTGGTGGCCTTGCCGAACAGCAGCGCGGAGGACTTGACACCGATGTCCCGGTCGTACTCCTTGTCCTGATGGGAGTAGATCGCGTCGTGGATCAGGGTCCAGAAGGCCGCGCCGGCGTACAGGCCGTACACCGCCAGTGGGTAGTGCAGGCTCCCGGTCGCCGCCGTCCAGCCGATCAGCACGTAGACGCTCATGACCAACGCAAGGAAGGCCGAGGGCCAGAAGAAGACGCGTTTCATGAAGGGGTACGCGACGATCAACGGGTACGAGGCCGCGGCGACCAGAACCGTCTCCACGTTCACGACCGCCAGGACCAGCAGCGCGACGACGGCCTGCGCGGCGGCGAACAGGAGTGCGTTCCCGACGCTGATGGTCCCCGACGCGACCGGGCGGGTCACGGTGCGGGCGACTCGGGCGTCGACGTCGCGGTCCACCGCGTCGTTGACCGCGCAGGCCGCGCCGCGCACCAGCACCGCGGCGACGGCGAGCACCACCAGCGCCAGGAGGTCGGGGCGTCGACCGGAGGCGAGGACGGCGGCCCACAGTCCCGGAAGCAGATAGAGGACGTAGCCCGTGGGCCTGTCCAGGCGCATCAACAGCAGGTAGGCCCGGACCGAGGTGGGGCTCTTCGTGACGACGTCTGTGGATATCTTGTGCAGCATCAGGATCCGATCACCAAGTCACCGGAAGGTGGACCAACCCGCCGATCAGCGTGTCGTGGCGCAGGCTCAGCTCCTGCACACCGACGGCCAGACGCAGGGTCGGGAAGCGCGCGACGAGTTGGCCGACCACGACGTGGAGCTGCATCCGGGCCAGCGTCGCGCCGACGCAGTGGTACGCGCCGTGTCCGAACACGAGGCTGTCCGTGGTGTCGCGCCTGACATCGAGCCGGCCGGCGTCGGTGAAGGCCGTCTCGTCGTGGTTGGCCGCGATGATGTTCAGCAGCACCAGGTCGCCGGTCCGGACGGTGACCCCGTCGAGCTCGAAGTCCGTCAGCGCGTAACGGGGCATACCGCCGTTGTGCGGGTTCGGCATCGACATCCGCAGGGTTTCCTCGACGGCGCCGGGAACGAGGCTCGGGTCGTCCAGCAGCGCCTGCCACTGCTCGCGGTCGGCCAGCAACAGCGTCACACAGGTGCCGATCCGGGCCACCGTCGTCTCGTAGCCACCGAACAGCAACAGCGCCGTCAGCCCGAGGACCTCGTTGTCGTCGATCCCCTCGGTCGCGCAGATCCTGGAGATCACGTCATCGCCCGGATTTTGCCGTTTGTCGGCGACTAGTCGCCTGCAATAGGCGAACAGCTCACCCAGCCCCTGCCGGGACCTGGCCGGGTCCCCGACGTGGGCGGCGTCCTGGGTCCAGCCGCCGAACCGGTCCTTGTCCTCCTGGGGTACGCCCAGCCACTCGCACATCACCTGAATCGGCAACGACAGCGCCAATGCCTGCCGCAGGTCCACGGGAGGCTTCTGCCCGGCCATGGTGTCCAGGAGCTGTCCGGTCAGTTTTTCGACGTAGGGGCGCAGTGCCAGCATCCGCTCGGGTGCGAAGTGCGGTTCGAGCAGCGCACGCAGCCGGGCGTGGTCGGTGGCGAAGTCGCCCAGCAGGCCGGCGAGCAGCGCGGACCCGCTGTCCTTCGCCGCGGCCCGCGGATCGGGATTCGAGCGGCTGAGCCGGTCGTCGTCGAGCAGCTGCCGCACCCGGGCATGAGAGGTGACCAGCCATGCCTCGTCGCCTTCGGCGGTACGAATGCGATGGATCGCGCCCTGCGACTGGAGCGTGCGCAGCCCGGGCGCGAGATGCAGCACGTGCGTCTGCTCGAAGGGCAGTTGGGCTGGGGTACTCACTGACGGCCTCCGCCGGAATCGAGGTTCGGACCACCATGTCGAAGACGATCACGACGTACGGGAGCCGTCGCCGCGGTGTCCGTCGGGGAATGAGGAAGGCGCACCTGCCGGCCGGCGGCAGGTCGGTCGGGTCATGGGGTGCGAGGGACGATGCGGTCGAACAGCGACAGGGTGGTACGAACCCCGGTCGACGAGGTGTCGAGTGCGCTCATCGAGATTTTCCTCCGGTCGCACGCCATCCCGATTACTGGTCAGAACCGACGCGCATGGGGTTCGCGAATTGCACCACTGGAAATCACCGTGCCGGATATGCCGCTCGGTGGAATGTGCCTGAACGTTCGACCGCCATCCTGAACGACCTCCCCTGTCGTGTCAACGACGCAGGGTGGGCGTCTTCGACTTTAGGAAAAACCCCAAAGAACACGGTGCAAGGTCTGGATTAGACTACCCTGCGGAGTGGTGGCCGCCGGGCGGCACCAGGCCGAACGCGACCGATCACCGCCGGGAATTGTTCACCGAAAGGTTGAGAGGCGGAATGCCTGTGTCAGTCGATTCTGGGCAATTACATGAAGGCAGGCCGTTCGACCCGTACGGCGCACATCGCGACGACCCGTATTCCTATCTGGCCGACATCGTGGAGACGGAGCCGGTGTTCTATGCGCCGCTGCTCGACGCGTGGTGTGTCACCCGGCGCGAGGACATGGTTGCCGTGCTGCGGGACGACCGGAACTTCTCGGCTCGCGACCACAACCCCCGTTCCTCGGTCGAGTTGCCCGAGGATGTGAGTCGGATGCTCCGGACGTGGCGCGGTGCCGGTGCGCTGGCCGTCGGCTCGCTCGACCCTCCCGAGCACGCCCGGATCAGGGAGGTGCTCAACATCGGGTTCACGCCCGCCAGGGTCAGGGCGTTCGCACCGACGGTCCGGGCGATCGCCGCCGACCTCGCCGAACGGACCGCGGTCTCGACGGAGTTCGACTTCATCACGGAGTTCGCCGTTCCGTACTCGCTGGAGGTGATCTGCCGGCGCCTCGGGATCCCGGACGAGTACGTCGACCGCTGCCGCACCTGGTCCGAGCAACGCATCGAACTCATGATGCTGCAGAGCTACACCGATCCTGACTGGCTGCGGGAGTACGCCCGTGGCCTGATGGAGTTCGGAGCGTTCGCCAGGTCGCTCGTGCAGGAGCGGCTCGCCTCGCCGCAGGACGACCTGATCAGTGAACTGCTCCACCACGGCAGGGCGGGCAACACGCTCACCGCCGACGAGGTCGCCGTCCAGGTCCCCACGCTGATCTTCGCCGGACACATGACGTGTGCGGAGGCGCTGGGCACGATCGTCTTCCAGCAGCTCCGGTCACCCGGCGGCTGGGCCGCGGTGGTCGACGGCACGATCGCCACGCGGGACCTCGTCGAGGAGGGGCTGCGGTTCGACAGTCCACTGGCGGGCATGTACCGCACCGCGCTCCATGACGTGGTGGTCGGCGACGTCCACCTGGCCGCGGGGAGCCGGCTCCTGCTGCTGTACGGAGCGGCCGGCCGGGACAGTCGCGCCCACGCGTGTCCGGCCGGGTTCAGTCCGGGCAGTGGGTCCGCCACGCATCTGGCGTTCGGACACGGCATCCACTTCTGCCTCGGAGCCGGATTCGCGCGCCTGGAACTGGAGGTCGCGATACAGGCCGTCGCGGACAGGATGCCGGGGCTGGCCCTGGCACCAGGGGCGCCGCCACCGCACCGGCCGGTGTTTCCGCTGCGGGCGCTGAGCGAGCTGCGGGTCCGGCAGCGGGGACGGACGTCCGGGCGGCCGCCGGGAGGCCGGAGCGACACGTTGACCCCCGCGGAACTCACCGCGGTCCGCAGACCGTCACCGAGGGCACCGACGCGATCGTCCGGCTCGCCACCGAACCGGCCGGGGGCGGCACC
>NZ_JBEYJU010000024.1:0-104248 GCF_040703965.1 Streptomyces sp. NPDC006655
ATACGCGGGAGCCGTCGGTCCGCGGGGTCACGAAGCGGGTTCGCTCCGGAACCGGAAAGGAGTGACAAGTGACCAGCTCAGCGGGGCGTCACATCGTCGTCACGGGGGCCACCGGCAACGTCGGCACGAGCGTGGTGAAGGCGCTGGCCGAGGATCCCGGCATCGGATCGATCACGGGGCTGGCCCGGCGGACGCCGGACTGGGCACCGCCGAAGACGCAGTGGGCGGCGGCCGACATCGGCGCCGGGCGGACCCAACTGGCCGACCTGTTCGCGGGCGCGGACGCGGTCGTCCATCTCGCCTGGGCCTTCCAGCCGACGCGCGATCCGGCGCGTACCTGGCGTACCAACGTGCTCGGCGGCATCCGGGTGTTCGAGGCGGTGGCGGCGGCCGGCGTGCCGGTGCTGGTGCACGCCTCCTCGGTCGGCGCCTACGCGCCCGGCCCCAAGGACCGGCCGGTGGACGAGTCCTGGCCGACGCACGGCTGGCCGGACGCCGCCTACTGCCGGGAGAAGGCCTACCTGGAGCGGGCCCTGGACATCTTCGAACGCGACCATCCGGAGATCCGCGTGGTGCGGATGCGGCCGGCCTTCCTGTTCAAGCGGGAGTCGGCGAGCGAACAGCGCCGGATCTTCGGCGGCCGGCTGCTGCCCGGTCCGCTGGCCCGGCCCGAGCTGCTGCACTTCCTGCCGGACGTGCCCGGCCTGCGGGTGCAGGCGCTGCACACCGACGACGCGGCCGAGGCGTACCGACTGGCCGTGGCGACCGGGGTCCGGGGCGCCTTCAACCTGGCCGCGGATCCGCCGCTGGACGCGGGTGTGCTGGCCGAGCGGTTCGGTGCGCGTCCGGTCCGGCTGCCGCGCACCGCGGCCCGGTCGGCGATCGCCGCGGCCTGGGGGCTGCACCTGCTGCCCGCCTCCCCGCACCTCTTCGACGCGGTGCTGCGGCTGCCCCTGATGGACTGCACCCGGGCCCACGAGGAACTGGGCTGGCGGGCGAGCCGTACGTCGACCGAGGTCCTCGACGAGTTCCTGGAGGGCATGCGCGAGGGCGCGGGAGCGGCGACGGAGCCGATGCGGGGCCGCAAGGTCGGCTGACCGCCACCCCGGGCCGGTGCGTCGAACCGGACGACACCGCGCCGCACCGGCCGGGACGGCGCCGTGGCGTGCGGCCCGGAGACGGCCGGATACGGAAGGCTCCCCCTTCACCGGTTCCCCTACGGCGGAGAACGCTTCCGGGCCGAGGGGCGGGCACTCGGCCGGGCCGGTGGCGGTGGGCCTGGGGCTCGTCCCGCTCGGAGCCTGCGCACGACCCGTTCAGGTGCGGCTCAGGCCCGGTCAGGCCGGTGGTTCGTCGGGGATCGGGGCCTCGGGGTGCACCGTTCCCGAGCGGGGTGCGCCCTGCGGGCCCGCGCCGGCCTCGTCGGGTTCGGGGACTTCGGCGTCCTCGCCGCGTCGGTCCGTGGGGCGCCCCTCGGCCGCGTCCCACGGATCCTGGCCGGCGCCGGCCTGCTGGTCCTGCATGTCCCGCGGGACGGGCCTGCCCTGCTTCTCGCCCATGGCGTACCTCCCTCACGACGTCGTTCCGGGGTCCGGCGGGTACCTCGCAGGGCACGGGCCAAACGAGGAGGGCTCAGCGAGGGGTGCGCTCCTCAAGGGCCGCGCGCCAGGCCGGGAGCCGGTCCTCGGCCGCCCGCTCCACGCGCCGACCACCGCGGCTGAAGAAATCGGCCAGGGGCAGGATCGCCGCGCCGACGGTGACCGCGTCCGGGCCGAGCCGGCCCAGGTCGATGGTGACCTGCTCGGCCGGGTGGCGCAGCGCGTACCTGGTCGCGTAGCGCCGTACGGCGGGCAGGAAGCGGGCGCCGAGCTGGAGGCCCGCCCAGCCGCCGATCAGGATCCGCTCGGGCTGGAAGAGGTTGATCAGGTCGGAGAGGCCCGCGCCCAGGTACTCGGCGGTCTCCTCGAGGACGGCGAGCGCGACCGGGTCGGGCGCGGTGCCCTCGGGCGGATAGGCGGCGGCGAGCATGGCGGTGAGCGCGGTCTCCTCGTCGAGCCCCTCGGCGGGCCGGCCGCCCTCCTCGCGCCAGCGGGCCAGCAGCGACTCCGCGCCGGCGTAGGCCTCCAGGCAGCCGAGCGCGCCGCAACGGCAGCGGCGGCCCCGCACCCGTACCGTCAGGTGCCCCCACTCCACGGCCCGCCCGTGCTCCACCTCCGCGGTGACCAGACAGGCGCCGACCCCGGAGCCGAACAGCACCACCACCGCGTTGTCCGCGCCCCGCCCGGCCCCGAACCACATCTCCGCCTGGCCCAGGGTCTTGGCGCCGTTGTCGATGAAGTACCGCACCGATTCGGGGAGTTGACTGCGGGAGCGGAGCAGCTCCTCCAGCGGGACGGCGTCCCAGCCGATGGTCTGGCCGTGCACGACGGCACCCCGGTCGCCGGTGTGCTCCACGATGCCCGGGACGCCCACGCCGACGCCGAGCAGCAGTTCGGGGTGGGCGCCTTCGGTGGCGAGGACCTCGGCGATGCCGTCCCGGATGTGACCGACGATCACCTCGACGTCGTAGCCCTGCTGCTCCAACGGCCTTTCGGCGCGCGCGAGTTCGGTGAGGGTGAGGTCGAACAGCTCGACGCGGACGCGGGTCTCGCCGACGTCCACGCCGATCATGTGGCCGCTGTGCGGGGCGACGCGCAGGAGGGTGCGCGGGCGTCCGCCGTCGGAGTCGACGCTGCCGGCCTCCTCCACCAGGCCGTCCGCGACCAGGTCGGCGACCACGTTGCTCACCGAGCCGGAGCTCAGGCCCGTGGCCGGACCGAGCTCGAAGCGGCTCAGGGGGCCGTCGAAGTAGAGCCGCTGCAAGACGGCCGTGCGGTTGGCCCGCCTGAGGTCGCGCACCGTGCGCCCGTTCCGCCCCGCCATGTGGCTACGCTCCCTTCACGAACCCTGCCCGACCTGCAACATACTCCTTCGGGGGACCAGAAAGCGATATTTCCACAACCCTTAGTTCACGATGTGAGCTAAGGGATGCGGGAACCGTGGGCACGGGCGGGGCGCGAGCCGTCGGCCGGTGGGGCCCGACGCGCAGTCCCCCGCGCCCCTTTCGAACGCTCCGACCGGCGGCACCGATCAGTTCGCCGCGTACACATCCTCCACGTAGCGGCCCTCCGCCACCAGGGAGTTCAGCCATTGCTCGGCGTCGCCTCCCGGCGTGCGGTCGCGGTACATCGTACGGAACGCCTCCCGGACGCCCGGCGCCATCCTGCCGCCGTCACCGCAGACGTACACCTTCGCGCCCGCTGCCAGCAGGGCCCACACCTCGTCGGCCTCGGCGGTGACGCGGTGCTGGACGAAGGTGCCCGACGTGCTGAAGGCCGGGCGCAGGGAGACGGCACCGGCGGCCTGTGCCGTGCGCAGCTCGCCCGCGTGCAGGAAGTCCGCGTCGGCCGCGTCGCAGCCGAAGTAGCAGAGGGCGGGCGGGAGTTCGGCGCCCGTGGCGCGGGCTGCCGCACGGTCGGCGACGGCGCCGCGGAACGGGGCCAGGCCGGTGCCCGCGGCGATCATGACCACCGGGACGGTGTGGTCGACGCGGAAGGCCTCCCGGCAGGACTGCACGCGGGCGAGCACGGTGTCGCCGGGGCGCAGCGACGTCAGGTGGCCGGAGCCGGTGCCCCGGTAGCGGCCCTTGCCGGACCTGGCCGGGGCCTCCAGGAGGGAGATCATCAGGTCGGCGTGGCGGGGGTCGGCGGCCGGGGACGACGAGATCGAGTAGTGGCGCGGCCTGAGCGGGGTCAGCAGGTCCAGCAGGCGGGGCCAGTCGAGGGCGCCGCGCAGCGCCGGGTGGTCCTCGACGACCTCGACCAGGGTGCGCGGGTCGTCGGCCAGGGTGCGCGGGTCGTCGGCCAGGGCGGCGAGCGCGGCCCTCTCCGGCGGGCAGGGGTTGGCCTCGGCCAGCAGGGACAGCTGCCCGGCGTTCGGGCGCTCCTGCAACTCGACGTGGTGGGCGAGGACCTCACGTACCGTCAGTGGGCGGTCGACCGCGAGTCCGGCGCGCCGGGGCCGGGCGGCGCGGATGTCGAGCACGGCGTCGGGGTCCACACCGAGGGCGGTGGCCGCGCGGGTGACCAGCGCCGGTGCGTTGACGGGGAGCACGGTCAGGTGGTCGGCGGTGCGGTAGGTGACGCCGTCCGGCAGCGCCACCCGCAGGAAGCGTTTGGTGCGGGGGTGGCCGGCGGCGGTGAGGTCGTACGCCTCGGTGACTGTCATCGGGACCAGACCGTGGCGTGCGGCGACGGCGTCGAGGGGGCCGCCGGTCAGGGTCCTGACCTGGTACGCGGTGGTGGGCTCCGGATCCGTCGAGGGGGCCGCGTCGGGGTCGCCGTACCGCTCCAGCAGGGCGGTGCGCAGCCGTGCGGTGAAGTCGCGGACCGTGCCGGGCAGGTCGCCGGAGGCGTCGGCGGTGCCGCGGTCGGTGAGTCGGCGGGCGCCCAGCTCGGCCAGGCGGGTGTCGATCCGGGTCGGGAAGTGCTGGTAGGTGGCGGCCCAGTTGCGGTCGCCGACGCCGAGCACCGCGTAGGTGACGCCGGTCAGGTCCGGGGCGCTGTCGAGCCAGGCCGCGAAGGCGGTGGCGTCATCGGTGGGGCGGCCGTTGTAGGAGGCGGCGGTGATGACGACGGGGCGGTTCGCCGGGAGACCGGTGGCGTACGCGTCCAGCGCCGCCACCTCGGTGTCGCAGCCGAGGTCGGCGGCCTCCTCGGCGAGCCGGGCGGTGAGGTCCCGGCAGGTGCCGTAGTTGCTGCCGTGCAGCAGGAGGGCGCCGGTGCCGGTGCGGACGCGGGCCGGGAGCGCGGCTGTCTCCCCCGGGTTCCGGTCGGCGGTCGGCGCGGTGCCGGGCAGCGCCGGGTGGACGCGGTCGGCGGGGGTGCGCGGGACGAGGGTCAGGGTGAAGCCCTCGGGCTTGAGGGTGAGGGTCTCCTTGACGGTGAGGGCGTACCGCGCGTGGTCCTGGATCCGGTAGCGGTGCACCAGCAGGGCCAGCAGCATGGTCGCCTCGTGCAGGGCGAACTGCCGTCCGATGCAGGCGCGTTCACCGGTGCCGAAGGGCTTGAAGGCGTGCACCGGGCGGGCCGCCTCGGCCTGGGGGGTGAACCGGGAGGGGTCGAAGCGCTCGGGGTTGTCGCCCCAGACCGGCTGCCGGTGCAGCATCGGGGCGAGCACGGTGACGGACTGCCCCGCCGTCAGCGGCACCCGTCCGCCGAGCAGGGTGTCGTCGAGGGCGTGCCGGCTGAACGCGGCGGCGGTCGGCCACAGCCGCAGTGCCTCGTTGAGCACCTGACGGGTGTAGGCGAGGCGGCCGACCTCGTCGTAGGTGGGCTCGGGGTCGGGCGTGTCGCCCCACAGGGCGTCCGCCTCGCGCTGTACCAGCCGGAGCGCGGTGGGGTGCTTGGCGAGGTAGTACAGGGCGAAGGACATCGCGCCGGAGGTGGTCTCGTGCCCGGCGATGAGGAAGGTGATGACCTGGTTGCGGATGTTGGCCCGGTCCAGGGTGGCGCCGTCGGCGGGGTGCCGGGCGGAGAGCATCAGGCCGAGCAGGTCCTCGGCCGTGCTCTGGTCGGTGCCGGTGCGGGAGGCGATGACGTCGTCCACGACCTGGGCGAGGTGGTCGGCGTCGTCCCGGAAGGCGGCGTCGGCGGCCGAGTGGTCGGTGCCGGGCGTGCGGGCCAGGCGGGTCATGCTCCACTCCAGGCAGCGGACCATGGACTCGACGAAGGGGTGGGGTTCGGTGCGTTCGAAGGAGCCGAAGTCGTAGCCGAACCCGGCGAGGCCGATGGTGTCGAGGGTCATCCGGGTCATGTCGTCCGGCACGTCGACCGGGCGGCCGTCGCGGGCGGCGCGGTCCCAGGACTCGATCAGGCGGCGGGCGACCGTGAGCATCACCGGGTGGTAGGTGCGCATCGAGCCGAGCGCGAAGGCGGGCATGAGGATGTCGTGCGCCCTGGCCCAGTTGGGCTCGTCGTTGTAGGCGGTGAACAGCCCGTCGGCGGCGAAGGCGCGGACGTTCTCCAGGGCGGGCCCGATGTGCTTGGCGAACCGCTGCTCGTCGGCGAGGTCCGCGACCAGGTCGGTGTCGGCGACGAACAGGGTGTCCCGTCCGTGCAGCCGTCGTACCAGGACCGGGCCGTGCTTCCGCATCAGGTTCATGACCTGCTGAACGGGGGTGCGGCCGGGTCCGGTGGCGGTGATGTCCACGACGGGGACGCCGGGGAGGGTGCCTGTGGTGTCGGGGTGCGGCGCGGTGGGGGGCATGGCGCGACAACTGCCTTTCGCGGTACGGAAGTCCTGCGATCCAGCCTGGTCCTCGGAGAGCGGGCCACGGGGCCGTGGCACTACACGAACGTGCAGTCGAAAGTCGCCTTCGGTTCTTGCGCGGAGCCGATGGAGTTGCCTCTGACCTCGGTGGCCGCCTTGGATGAGGGTGAGAGGAGCGGTGGTGGGCATGGCGACGGGCGGGCTCGACGGCGTGGTGTGGCGCAATCGCGCGCTGACGCTGTTCGACCGGGTGGCGGTGCCGGTGGCGGTGTGCGACGTGTACGGGCTGGTGGTGCTCGCCAACCCGGCGATGGCCGCCGAGTGCGGTACGGCTCCGGGGCGGCTGCGCGGCCGGGATGTGCTGGAGCTGTTCCGGCCGCAGGAGGAGGCCCAGGTGGAGCGGATCGCCGAGGCGCTGCGGCTGCGGCACCGCTCGCGCTACCAGGTGTCGGTGCGGTGGCGGGCGCCCCACGGGGCCGACCGGTACGGGGAGCTGACGGCGGACCCGGTGAGCGAGTCCGTGGGCGGGACGCCGTCGCTGCTGGTGATGCTGCGGGTGGACGGCGAGCGGGAGGCGCCCGAGACGGGGCCCGCGCGGGTCAGCCCGGTCGAGGGCCGGGTGCTGGCCCTGCTGGCCCGGGGTGCCACCACCGCCCAGGCCGCCCGTGAACTGGGGCTGACCAGGGACGGCGTCACCTACCATCTGCGCCGGCTGTCGGCCCGCTGGGACGCGGCCAACCGCACCGAACTGGTCGCGCGCGCCTATGCCTTGGGCGTGCTCAGGCCGGGTGCGTGGCCGCCGGCCCCGGCCGGGTCGCGGACCGCGGCCGGATTGGAGACCTCGGCCGAGTAGGCCGTGCCCGCGCCTTCCGGGGCGCCGAAGCGGGCCAGGGTGTGCCACACCATTTTGAGGTCCTGCACCTCGTACCTCTCGGTGCGGGCCGCGTCTCCGATGATCCGGGGGTCCACGACGCCCTTCTCCGCGATCCGGGCGCCCAGTTCGGCGTACTGAGCGCCCCGGTAGGGGGCGTGGCGGCGCAGCTCCGGCACGCTGAGCCGGTAGCCGGGGTGCCATTCGACCGGGAACGGCAGCGACCGGGCGGCCCGCTCCACGGGGGTGCCCCGGTAGCAGGCGTCCAGGACGAGGGCCTCCACGTCCCGGTCGAGCCGTACCCCGCCGTGCACCTGGGTCTCGATGTAGTCGTTCAGGGCGTCCTGCTCGTCGGCCTCGGCCAGGGCGATGAGGTGGGTACCGGCGGCCACTCCGAAATCCGTCGGCTCGGCCGCGCTGTCGGGGTAGCAGAAGGTGGCCCGGTGCAGTGCCGGACCGGTCAGCCGCAGGTGCGAGGAGCCGAACCGCGGGGCCGCGCCCACGACTTGGCGGCGGAAGTTCAGCGCCCCGTACACCGGACGCTCGGCGGGGTCGGCGTCGTCGTAGCTCCCGCCGAAGATCCGGCTCTCCCAGCGCCAGCGGTCGCCGCCGGGGTGCGCGGTGAGCCCGCCGTTGCCGGAGCCGGTGACGAACTGCGAGTGGTAGGCGCCGTCGCGGGCCAGCGCCCGCAGGATCGGCCGTCCGGCGGACAGCCGGTCGGGGTGGAAGTTGAGGGTGATCCGCAGACCGGGGTCGAGGGCCGGTCCGGAGGACAGCGCGGCCACATGCCGCAGCGCCGCCACGGCCCGCACCGATCCGAGGTCCGCGTAGTCCGCGAGTCCCATCCGCCACCCCCTGCGCTCCGCCCGAGGCGCGCTGCCCACGGCCCGCTCCCGGTGCCCGCCGACCGTATCCGATCACCCTCGTCCGGGGCACGGCGATTTCCGCGCGCGCCCCAGGGGACCCGGCCGCCGGGCACCCTCCGTAATCGGCTGTGGTCATCCGGGTACTAGCGCGCGTGAGTGATCTGTGGACAATACGTTCGACGTGCCGCGCGAAGGGGAACAGGCCAAGGGATGCAAGACGTACGGAAGTGGGCCGAGAGCCTGCCGCGGCTGTTGCGGCGGCATCGGGACCCGGTGGTCGTCCAGACGCTGCGATCGGCCACCGCGGCCACGATCGCCTACGTCGTCGCGCTCCGCCTGAGCCCTGAACCGGCGCCGCTCACCGCCCCGCTGACCGCGCTGCTGGTCGTGCAGGTGACCCTGTACGCCACATTGACCAACGGCTTCCGCCGGGTCAACGCGGTGGTGGCCGGTGTGCTGGTCGCCATCGCCTTCAGCCAGCTGGTGGGGCTGACCTGGTGGAGCCTGGCGCTGCTGATCGTGGCCTCGCTGGGGGTGGGGCACCTGGTGCGTGTCGACGAGTACATCCCCGAGGTGGCGATCAGCGCCATGCTGGTGCTCGGGGTCACCACGATCAGCAGTACGGCCTGGGCGCGGATCGTGGAGACCCTGATCGGCGCGGTGGTCGGCATGGCCTGCAATCTGCTGCTGCCGCCCCCGGTGTGGGTCGACGAGGCCGGCGAGTCCATCGAGGGGCTGGCCCGCCGGCTGCGCCAGCTGATGCTGCGCATGGGCGACGAGGCGGCGGAGCTCACCCCGTGGCAGCGGGCCGCCGAGCGGCTGCACGAGGCCCGCCAGCTCGATCACGCGATCGTCGAGGTGGACGCGGCGTTGCGGCAGGCCGAGGACAGCCTGCGGCTCAATCCGCGGGTCAGGGAGGGGCTGCTGCACCGGGTGGTGCTGCGCACCGGTCTGGACACGCTGGAGATCTGCACAGTCGTGCTGCGCGTGCTGGCCCGGACCTTCACCGACCTCGCCAAGGCCCGCGAACCCGAACCGATGTTCGCGTCCGACGCGGGGGCGGCCGTGGAGCAGCTGCTGTCCCAGATCGCCGACGCCGTGGTCAGCTTCGCGGTGCTGGTCACCACGAGCATCAGCGAGAACGCGGAGTCGGCCGAGGCCCGGCTGGCCGCCGAGCTGCACACCGCGACCGGTACCCGTGACAAGCTCGCCGAACTGCTCCAGGACGAGATCCGCCGCGACGACCGGAACTGGCAGCTGCTCGGTGCCGTACTGACCGAGGTCAACCGGATGATCGACGAGCTGGACACCGAGCACCGCACCCGCCGGCTGCTGGAGGAGCTGGACCGGGTCTCCAGCGAGCAGCGCGCCAAGCGGCCGCCGTGGCTGACCTGGCTGCGCGAGCGGATCGGGGTGCCGGAGCAGCTGCGGCGGAACCGGACGGGTGGCCCGGGGCGTTCTCTGTGAGGGACGCGGACGGACCGCGCGGGACGGGCGGCGGAGGCCGGACGGCGACGGCTGCGCACGGTGACGTCCCCGGCGGCGAGGTACGGCACGGTGCCGGACGGCACGGCCGGCTCCGCCCGGGCGGCACACACGACGGCGATGCGGGACGGGAAGGGGGCACGTCGATGACCGGAGCGGCGGTGCGGATCGACGGGAACACTCTGCGGCTGCCCGGCGGGGCGGCGGTGCGGTTCGTCCGCACGCTGCGGCTGCCGGAGTCGGGCACGCACCCGCTGCCGCCGGGGCTGGGCGAGTTCCCGGTCCGGCGGGTGGCCGACCATCCGGAGACGGTCCCGGCCGAGTGGCGGGCCCGGGGCGGCGTGATGCTGCCGGTGTACCTGCGTGAGGCGATGTGGCTGAGCTTCGCGGGTACGGCGCGGCCGGTGGCACTCCAGGTCGGCGTGGGCAAGGTGTGCGCGGTGTCCGGCGAGCCGTGGAGCGACCGGCTCTCGCAGCGGCCGCAGAACTATCTGGTCCTCCCCCGGCAGCCGTGGCTGGACGGCATCAACTCCGGCAGGGGCACGGTCCGCCAGTTCGTGTCCGTGCCGCTCGGCCTGGGTGCGACGGTGGAGGGGCAGGTCACCGGCGAGGAGGTGTGGGGCGGGGTGCAGCTCCGGTCCTTCCCGCTGTCCGAGGAGGCGCTCGCCGAGTACCACCGCCAGGAGCGGCGGCGGCGGGAGCGGCTGATCCGGCAGCGGACCCGCAGCTCACGCTCGGCCGGGGGCTTCGGCGCGGCCCTGCCCCTGGCGGCGGCCGCACCGGGAGCGGCTCCGGCGGCCCGGGGCCGGGTGCCGGCCCCGGCGGCGATGGGGCTGGGTGCCGGCGGCTCGATGCGCCAGGAGGTGTACCGGGACGACCGGCCGCTGCGGGACTGGTCCGAGTCCCCTGCGGGGCGCGTCTTCGTCCACCTGGTCACGCCCCCGCAGTGGCGTCGCATCACGGGGGAGGAACCCCCGCCGTCCCCGGTGGACCGGGCGGCCTACACCCGTGCGGGCCTGCCCTGGTACGACTACTACGACGAGGACGCTCGCGATCTCGCCCCCACGGACACCCTGCGAGCGGTGAAACCGGTCGGTGACTGGCTCGGCGACGACCTGGAGCCCTGGCAGCAGCCGTCCCCCGAGCAGGTGGTCCCGCTCAAGGACGCGGCGGACAAGCCGGTGGAGGACGGCGACTGGTGACCTTCGTTGCATGATGCGCAACGCGCGTTGCCCTTCTTGCGCTCGGCCGTGGACGCACGCCAAGGTTGCCGTGACGACCGGGGGGTGACCGACGACCTGAGGTGCGGGCATGGGCAGTGGTACGGAAGCGGCGCGCGGCGGCTGGAGCAGGCGCCGGTTCGTCGGCGCGACGGCGGGCGCCGCGGCGGTGGTGGCGGTCCCGGCACCGGCGGCGCCACCCGCCCGGGAACCGCGTGCCGCGCCCCGCCCGGTGGCGAAGTCCCCGGCGCAGCCGGCTTCCGGCCCGCGCCCGCTCTACCTCGGCACCTACACCTCCGTGACCGGCGGGGGCACCGGCATCGGCCTGGCCGACTACGACCCGGCGACCGGCGAGATCACCGGCACCGGCACGCTCACCGGCGTCACCGACCCGTCCTACCTGGCCGTCCACCCCGACGGCCGCACGCTGTACGCGGTGGACGAGCACGCGAACGGGAGCGTCACCGCCGTGCGCCTCGCGGACCGGAAGGTGCTCGGCAGCCGGAGCACGGGCGGGGCGGGGCCGTGTCACCTCTCGGTGCACCCCACCGGCCGCTGGCTGCTGAGCGCCAACTACACCTCGGGCAGCGTGGCCGTGCACCCGATCGACGCCACGGGCACCCTCGGCGAGCGCACGGCCCTGGTCACGCACTCCCGTCCGGCGCCCGGACCCGGCCAACAGGGCCCGCACGCACACCAGGTCCTCACCAGTCCGGACGGCGGGCACGTCCTCGCCGTCGACCTGGGCACGGACACCGTCTACGGCTACCGCCTCGACCTCGCGACGGGCACGCTCACCGAGGTCTCGCAGGCGCACACGAAGCCGGGGGCGGGCCCGCGCCATCTGACCTTCCATCCGGGCGGACGGTACGCGTACCTGGCCGACGAGGTGGCCGACACGGTCACGGTGTGCGGTTACGACCCGGCCGACGGGCGGCTCACGGTCGGCGAGCCGCAGTCCTCCGGCAGCAGGGCGGGCGCCACCAACTACCCGGCGCAGATCCTGGTCACGGCGGACGGCGGCTACGCCTATCTCGCCAACCGGGGCGACAACACGCTGGCGCGGTACGCGGTCGAGGCGGACGGGGCCCGGTTGCGGCTCCTCGACACCGTGCCGGTGCACGGGGACTTCCCCCGGCAGATCGCCTTCTCCCCCGACGGCCGGCTGCTGTTCGCGGCCAACCAGCGGTCCGGCACGGTGAGCGTCTTCACCGTCGACGCGGGCAGCGGTGCCCTCCGGCTCGCGGGCGCGCCGTTCGCGTCACCGGTCGCCGTCTGCGCGCTGCCGCTGTAGCGTCCGCGGGCAGGACGCGGCGGCTGCCTGGGCCAGCAGGACGTGTACGCGTTCGGTGAGTTGGGCGACGTCGTCGGCGGGCGCGTGGAAGGTGAGCCGTACGTCGCCGTGGCCCCGGGTGCGTTCGACGCGCAGGGTCAGCCCGTGCCGGTCCACGGCGAGGGGCCGGACGCGCGTCGCGGCGTGCAGGCTCTCCGGTGCGACGAGCCGGGTGAGCCGTTCGACGGCGTCCGGGTGGGCGTCGGCGAGGTGGGTCAGCAGTCGCGCTTCGGCACCGGCCAGCGGGTCGGGGCGCGCGGCGGCGAACTCGTCGAGGTCGACGGCCACCGGGCCGGAGGGCCGGCGCAGCACCACGCGGGTGGGATGGAAGACGAGGGGTCCGTCGGCGGGCACGAACCGGCCGGCCATCCGGAGCCGGGCCCGGATCCGGCCCCGTACCGGGACGGGTGCCACGTCGGCGAACTCCAGCACCGCGGACGGCTCGCCGCGCGGGGCGAGGACCGCCGCGAGCAGGACGCCGTCCTCGGGCACGCGCAGCAGCACCCGGCCGTCGTCGGCGACGGTGTGCGCACCGACGAGCTCCTCGCGTCCGCCGTCCGCGGTGACCGTGCACGACCACGCGACGGCCAGCAGGGAGCGGGCTCGCTCCGCCGCGCCGGGCCCGGCCGACCAGGCCGCCTGTTCGTCACCCATCCCGAACCTCCTTAGGTAAGCCTCACCTAACCTATCGGAGTTCGAGAGGTACGCCAACCGCGCCCCGGAGGCGGGCGGCACGGCACGTCAGGACAGGACACCCAGCAGGGCCCGGGCGCACAGGTCCCGCACCTGTTCGCGCGTCAGCTCCTCGGTGCGCAGCCACTCCAGGCAGACGTGCGTGGTGAAGGCGAGCCAGCCGCGCACCGCGAGGCGGGCGTCGGGGCGCCGCTCCAGGGCGGGACCGAACTCCGGGTCGGCGGCGAGGGCGGCGAGGATCTGCCGCTCCTGGGCGGTCTGGGCCTGCCGGTACACCCGGCGCACCGCCTGGTCGCCGGAGGCCTCGGCGCGGTGGAAGGCACGGAAGCCGTGGGCGTGGGCGCGGACGTAGTCGAGGTAGACGTCGAGCCCCGCGGTGAGCTGCTCCCGGGCGGGGACACCGGGCTCGGCCGCCGTCATCCGCAGCATCCGCTCGCTCTCCCGCTGCACCACCGCCGCGAAGAAGTCACGCTTGGTCGGAAAATAGTGGTACAGCAGACCGCGGGAGACCCCCGCGATCTCGGCGACCTGCTCGATCCACACGTCGTCGTACGGGCTCTCGGAGAAGAGCCGGGCCCCGACCGAGAGGAGTTGCTCACGGCGCTCCGCGGTGCTGAGTCTGCGGCGGCTGCGCTCACCCTGGTTCGCGACCATGTCGGCACTTTACTTGACGCGGGTTCAACAACGGGACGAGACTGAACCGCCTATTGAACCCACGTACAACTGGCTCAACCTGCCGCAGCACCGAGGGAGATCGCGTCATGGCGGAGACGGTCACGCAGCCGGGGACGGGCACCGGCGGCCCACTGCCCAAGGGGTTCCGGGGCGCCGAACAGGGCTGGCCCGAGCTGCACCGGATACCGCACCCGCCGCGCCGGCTGCCGTTCCTCGGTGACGTCCTCGGTGTCGACCGGCGCACCCCGGTCCAGGACTCGATGCGTCTGGCCGGTCAGCTGGGCCCGATCTTCCGGCGCAAGGCCTTCGGCAACGAGTTCGTGTTCGTGTGGGGCGCCCGGCTCGCCGCCGACATGGCCGACGAGTCACGTTTCGCCAAGCACGTCGGCCTGGGCGTCGCCAACCTGCGCCCGGTCGCCGGGGACGGCCTGTTCACGGCGTACAACCACGAGCCGAACTGGCAGCTCGCGCACGACGTCCTCGCCCCCGGTTTCAGCCGGGAGGCCATGGCGGGCTACCACGCCATGATGGTGTCGGTGGCGGGCCGGCTGACCGACCACTGGGACCGGGAGCAGGCCGCCGGGCACTGGGTCGACGTGCCCGGTGACATGACCAGGCTGACCCTGGAGACGATCGCGCGCACCGGGTTCGGGCACGACTTCGGCTCGTTCGAACGGGACCGTCCGCACCCCTTCGTGACCGCGATGATCGGCACGCTCAGTTACGCGCAGCGCCTCAACAGCGTGCCCTCCCCGCTGGCCCCGCTGCTGCTGCGGGAGGCCTCGCGGCGCAACGCGGCCGACATCGCCTTTCTCAACCGCACGGTCGACGGCCTGGTCGCCGAGCGGCGCCGGACCGGCCGCGGGCAGGGCGACCTGCTGGACCGGATGCTGGAGACGTCCCACCCGGAAACGGGCGAGCGGCTGTCCGCCGAGAACGTGCGCCGCCAGGTGATCACCTTCCTGGTGGCCGGCCACGAGACCACCTCCGGCGCGCTCTCCTTCGCCCTGCACTACCTCGCCCTGCACCCCGAGATCGCCGCCAGGGCCGCCGCCGAGGTGGACCGGGTCTGGGGCGACACCCCCGCGCCGGGCTACGACCAGGTCGCCAAGCTGCGCTATCTGCGCCGGGTCCTCGACGAGTCGCTGCGGCTGTGGCCCACTGCCCCCGCCTTCGCCCGCGAGGCCCGCCGGGACACCGTGCTCGCCGGGGAGCACCCGATGCGCCGGGGCGGCTGGGCGCTGGTCCTGACGCCGATGCTGCACCGGGACCCGGAGGTGTGGGGTCCGGACGCCGAGCGCTTCGACCCGGACCGTTTCGAGCCGAAGGCCGCGCGGGGCCGCGCCCCGCACACCTTCAAGCCGTTCGGTACCGGCGCCCGCGCCTGCATCGGGCGCCAGTTCGCGCTGCACGAGGCCACCCTGGTCCTCGGTCTGCTGCTGCGCCGCTACGAGCTGACGCCCGACCCCGGCTACCGGCTGAAGGTGACCGAGCGGCTGACGGTCATGCCGGAGCGGCTGCGGCTGCGGCTCGAACGGCGCCGCGCCGCCCCGGCGCCGGCGCCCGTGCCGGACACGGCCGCCTCAGCGGGCGGCGGCTGCCCAGTGCACGGGGCGGGTGACTGACTCCGGCAGCCGGGTCCCGGCGCTCCCCCGCGCCGCGTCGGTCTGCGGCTGGGTCAGGAAGAACGCACCCGTCAGGTCCGCGTCGGTGAGATCGGCGTCGCGCAGGTCGGCTCCGATCAGGTCCGTGTCGCGCAGATCCGCCCCGGTGAGGTCGGCCGCGATGAGGTAGGCCCCGCGCAGGCTCACACCCCGCAGGTCGGCTCCCTTGAGCCGGGCACCCATCAGATCCGCGCCCCGCCGGTCCTTCCGGCGCCCCCGGACCCCCGCGCGGGCCAGCTCACTGGCGCGCAGCAGCAGCACGTCGGCCTCCCGCCGGCGCGCGGCCACGTCCAGGGCGGCGAGTTCGCCGGGCGTCCCGAGGGCCAGTGCCTCGACGGTTTCCGACAGCACCCTCAGTTCGGCGTGGACGAGACGCGCGGCGGGCAGGTCGAGCGCGGCCGTGAGGTACCAGAGCAGTTCGTGCAGCTGTCGCACGACCGGGAAGGCGTCGAACATCCGGCGGGCCTGCTGCGCGGAGCCGGTGCGCCAGTCCTGGCCGCCGAAGGTCACCTGGGACACCCGCTGACCGGCGCCGAAGCAGTCGTAGACGGTGCAGCCGGGGAATCCCCGCTGCCGCAGCTCGGCGTGGATGCCGCAGCGGTGGTCGCCGCCGAGGTTCCGGCAGGGCGTCCCGGCGGGCTTGGACACCGCGAAGTCGGCGGAGGCGGTGAACGGCAGGGCGACACAGCACAGCCCGAAGCAGCGGGAGCAGTCCCCGCGCAGCCGCGACCGGTCGGACATCTGTTCTGGCATCGGCCCAGCTTACGGACCTGCGCGTCCGTCGTCTCCTACGTTTCTCGGCGCCACCGAGCGGCGCCCTGCCGCCCGAGGCGTCCGTCAGTCCTCCTTGCCGGTGAGCTCCAGGCGGTCCAGCCGCTCGGGGTCGGCGAGGATGTACATCCCGGTGATCCGGCCGTCCTCGACGGTGACCGCCATGACCGACCGCGGGCCGCCCTCCGGCGCGTTGACCAGGCCCACCGTGCCGTTGACCAGGGCGAGCCGGGCGGTGCCGGCGAACCGCCGGAAGGTGAAGGCCCCTTCGGCCACCGGCTGGGCCCCGCGCACCACCTTGGAGGCGGCCGCGCCGCGCACCAGGGCACCCGAGTCGACGCGCAGCACCACGTCCGGGTGGAGCAGGGCGACCAGTGCCTCGAAGTCACCGCCGCGGGAGGCGGCCAGGAAGGCCTCCAGGACCTGACGCTGCCGGCCCAGGTCGGGGTCGGCCGACGGGGCGGCGCCCTGCACCCGGCGGCGGGCCCGGCTGGCCAGCTGCCGGGTCGCCGCCGGGGTGCGTTCCACGATCGGCGCGATGTCGTCGAAGGGCACCGCGAACATGTCGTGCAGGACGAACGTCAGGCGCTCGGCGGGCTCCAGCGTCTCCAGGACGATCAGCAGCGCGAGCCCCACCGAGTCGGCCCGGAGCACCTCCTGTTCGGGGTCGACGCTCGTCAGCGGCCTGATCACCGGGTCCGGGACGAAGGTGTCGTCCATGGGCTGCTCGCGGCGCGCGGTGCGGGAGCGCAGCAGGTCGAGGCAGACCCGGCCGACCACCGTGGTCAGCCAGCCGCCCAGGTTCCGGATCTCGTCCGTGTCGGTGCGTCCGAGCCGGAACCACGCCTCCTGGACCGCGTCCTCGGCCTCGGCGAGCGAGCCGAGCATCCGGTAGGCCACCGCGCGCAGGTGGTCGCGGTGCTCCTCGAAGCGCTCGGCGAGTCGTTCCGTGTCCGTGGTCATGTCCCGGTGCCTCCCCTGTCGGCCGATCGGTCCATCCTGGCTCCTCGCGCGGTCACCCGCGCCCCTTCGGACGCGTGTTTCACGCCTCGTCGCGCGCCAGGGCCAGCAGCCGGTCCAGTACCCGCGGCGCTCCGGTGCGCAGTCCGTCGTGCTCGAACTCGTCGGTGACCCAGGTGCGCAGCCCCCGGACGGCGCGGGCGGTCCGCAGCGAGTGCCCGGCGTCGACGTACAGGTCGTCGTGGTAGACCGCGGCGGCGACCGGGACCTCGTTCACGGCGAGACGGGCCGGGTCGTACAGCGGCTGCCAGTCGGTGCGGGCGGCGAGCAGGTCCGCGGCCTCCTTCAGGGGGCGCAGCGACGGGTCGGTGTCGAACACCCAGGGGTGCACGGTCTCGCCGGTGAAGAGCACCGGGGTGGCGTCCGCGACCGCCTTGGCGGCGTCGAACTGCGGGAACTCGGCGCGGACCCGCTCGGCCGCCCAGGCGGTGGGGCGCGCGTCCTGGCCGTAGAGGGGCTCGTGCAGGAGGGCGTAGAGCGGGTTGCTCGCGTACGACAGGAGGCCCTGGACCTGCTCCTGGAAGGCGTCGGAGAGTTCGGCGCCGGCCGGGGTGCGGACGAAGGCGTCCTCCAGGAGGAAGTGGAGGCGGTGGCTGCCGTCGCTCATGCCGAGCATCAGGCCGAGGGACTGGAAGGCCTCGACGGTGAGCCGGTAGCCGTTCGGCAGCACCGTCTCGTGGTCGAGGAGGTGCTCGGCGATCCGGCGGGCCCGCTCGACGTCCATCGGGTAGCGCGCGTAGTGCGCGGTGACCTTGCGCTCCATGCGCGGGTAGGCGGCCCGGTAGACGTCGTCGGCGTGCGCGTCGAGGGCGGGCAGACCGCCGGTGATCACGGAGGTACTGAGCCCCTCGGGGAAGAACGACAGGTAGGTCAGGGTGCAGAAGCCGCCGAAGCTCTGGCCCAGGGTGGTCCACGGGGCACCGCCGGTGAGCTGCGGGCGGATCGCCTCGCAGTCCCGGACGATCGAGTCGGCACGGAAGCGGGCCAGGTGGTCGGCCTGGGCGGCCGGGCCGCCGCGCAGCGGGAGGGTCTGCCGGTTGACCGGGGTGGAGCGGCCGGTGCCGCGCTGGTCGAGCAGGAGGACGCGGTACTCCTTCAGGGCCCGGTCGAGCCAGGCCTGCCGCCCGACGAAACGATTCGCCCCGAAACCGGGTCCACCCTGGAGGTACAGCAGCCAGGGCAGTTCCCGGTCCGCCTTGTCACTGGCGACCGCCTCCCGCGCATACAGCTCGATGGTCTCGCCGCCGGGGTCGGCGTGGTCCAGCGGCACGGTGAAGTGGCGGTCGGTGAGGACGACGCCGGGCTGACGGTAGCTGAGGCTCAACGGTTCTCCCGGGACGGTCGGACGGACGCGTCCCAGTTCAGCACATGTCAGGCGGTGGCCCGCCCCCGGGATCATGCAATCGTTACTGAATCTCCGATCAGCGGGCCGCGAGGCTGGAGCGGCGGACCACGAGTTCCGGCTGGAGCACCACCCGGCGGTGCTCGTGGGGTCGCGGTCCGTCGTGTTCCTCGGTCTCCTCCAGGAGGAGGTCCGCGGCCATGGCGCCCATGGTGACGGCGGGTTGGCGCACGGAGGTGAGGGGGACGGCGGCGGCCGCGGCGAACTCGATGTCGTCGTAGCCCACGATGGCCAGGTCGTCGGGGACGACCACGCCGGCCGCGTACATCGCCTGGAGGACGCCGAGGGCGAGCAGGTCGTTGGCGCAGAAGACCGCGGTGGGCCGGTCGGAGAGGCCGAGCAGCCGGGCCCCCGCGTCCCGGCCCGCGGCCACGTCGAGCCGCTCGGTGGGCAGCTCGCGCAGCGCGTCGGGACTGAGCCCGGCCTCGGCCAGGGCGTTCAGCGCGCCGGTGCGTCGGTCGCGCACCTGGTTGAACCCGGGCGGTCCGCTGACGTACGCGATGGAGCGGTGACCGGCGTCCACGAGGTGCCGGACGGCCAGCGCGCCGCCCGCGACGTCGTCGACGCTGACCGAGCACTCGGTGGTGCCCTCGGCGACCCGGTCGACCAGCACGAAGGGGATGCCGTGCCGGCGGAACGTCTCGATGTTGCGGCCGGTGGCGTCCGCCGGGGTGAGCAGGACGCCGCGCACCCGCTGCTCGGCGAAGAGCGCGAGGTACTCGGCCTCCTCACCTGCGCTCTGCGCGCTGTTGCAGACCATCACGCCGAGTCCGGCGTCGCGTGCCGCCCGCTCGGCGCCCCGGGCGACGTCCACGAAGAAGGGGTTGCCCATGTCGAGGACGAGCAGCCCCATGATCCGGCTGCGGCCCGCGCGCAGCTGCCGCGCGGACTCGCTGCGGACGTAGCCGAGCCGGTCTATCGCCGACTGCACCCGTGCCCGCGTCTCACTGGCGACCGTGTCCGGGCGGTTGATGACGTTGGAGACCGTGCCCACCGACACTCCGGCGGCGCGGGCGACGTCCTTGATACCCACCGACTGGGCCATCGGGCGGAGACCTCCAGGAAGACGCGGGCGGCGGGAAGACCTTCACAGTCGGGCGGCGAGTCCGCCCCGGGAAGGGCTTCACATTACGACATGACTGGCATACGGAGCCGGTCAGACGGGCAGGGCGAAGTCGACGACATGGAGCGCCGAGGGGGTCGTACCGCTCGACGTCTCCTGGTACATGAACGACAGCACGTTGTCCGCCGTGACCCGCAGCTCGTCGATCACCACCTCGCCGAAGGCGTTCAGGTCGCTCCCGTCGTACAGCAGCGCCCAGTCGGTGTACCCGGAGGACCTCGACGCGCCGGCGATCCGGCCGAAGGGGAGGACGGCGTAGGCGTTGTCGTACCTGTCCAGGACCAGCTTGGTGCGCTGGCTGGAGTTCAGCGCGACAGGGATCTCGGTCTTCTGCCAGGCGCCGGCGGAGTTCTTGCGGACGTGGAAGGCGCGGCCGTGGGCGGTGCGGTCGGCGACGTAGTTCGTCGTGCACTGCCCGAAGCGGCCGGGGACGTAGCTGATGATCGCGTGCGGAAGGCCGGCGGAGTCCGTCCACTGGCTCTCCTGGTTCATCAGGGAGTGGTCGGGGTCGAGGGGGTCGACGACCAGACCGGAGTCGGTGACGGCGACGGTGTCCGAGGTGCCGGTGGTGGCGACCAGGGTGCCGGCGTCGTCGCGCCAGGTGCGGCCGCGGTCGGTGGAGTAGACGTAGCCGGTGTCGTGGTTGGTGATGCCGCCGCTGTTGCACATCACGGCCGCCGACTGCTCGCGCCAGGTGAAGAAGGCGTGCAGCCGCCCGTCGACGTCGTAGTCGATGCCGTGCAGGTACATGTTCCGGGCGGTGCTGGAGCCGTGCGTGCTGGTGTAGGTCCCGGTGGAACTGCTCCATTCCCCCAGCGCGGTCCAGCTCGAACCGTCGTACTCCGCGAGGGCGTTGCGGCCGTTGCCGGAGATCCCCACCCGGTAGCTGAGCTGTAGCTTCCCCTCGGGTGTGGCGATGAACTGCGGATAGGTGAACTGCGAGGTCAGCGGCACCCCGTCGAGGGTGGTCCGGACGGCGCCGAAGACCGCCGGGGTCCACGCCGTGGAGCCGGGGTCGTCGAGCAGCCCGGCGACCGACTTCACGTAGAAGAAGCCGTCGCTGTGGGAGTCCATGGTGATGTGGAGCCGGCCGTCGACCTGCGAGACGCCCATCGAGATGACGTTGTGCGAGTCGCTGGACTTCAGCTGGTGGGAGAGGGTGACCGTCGCCCAGGAGGAGCCGCCGAGCACCCGGCGGCCGATCACCGCGGAGCCGGTCGAGGTGTACCAGGCGGCGTACTGGTGGCCCTTGTAGGTGAACAGGCCGTTCTTCTGGAAGGAGTTGTTGTTGACCAGCCCGTCGTAGGAGACGAAGAAGATCGCCCGGGCGTCGAGCAGTGTGCTCTGCTTCTTGTGCACCGACGGTCCGGGGCCGGCCGCGCGGGCCGTGCCGGCGGCGAGGGCGGGGGCGGCCACGGCACCGAGGAGGGTGGCACCGAGCACGGTACGTCTTTTCACGAGCGGCTCCTGAGGGGACGGACGGGCGTCAGGCGAGGTGGAACACTTCGGTGAGCGGTTTCATCGCCTCGTCGGGGCGGGCGCCGTCGAGGGACTCGAAGAAGGGGCCCATCTCGGCCTGCCAGCGGGCGTTGACCTCGGTGGCCTCCATGCCGGCGACGGCGGCCTCGAAGTCCTCGGTCTCCAGGTAGCCCACGAGCAGGCCGTCGTCGCGCAGGAAGAGCGAGTAGTTGTGCCAGCCGGTGGCGGAGAGCGCCTCACGCATCTCCGGCCACACGGCGGCGTGGCGTTCGCGGTACTCGGCGATGCGGTCCTGCCGGACCTTGAGGAGGAAACAGACGCGCTGCATGAAGTACCGCTCCTGCTCTAGAAGTTGAACTGGTCGATGTTCTTGGCGTCGAACACGGTGGGCTTGCCGAGGTTGATCACGCCGTCCTTGCCGATGGTGTACGTGGTGTCGCCGGCCTTGAAGGTCTCGCCCTCCTTGCCGGTGATCTGCCCGGAGGCGAGCGCGACGGCGGTACGGGCGGCGAGGTCGCCGAGCTTGGCCGGGTCCCACAGCTCGAAGGCGTCGACGGTGCCGTTCTTGACGTACTGGCGCATGTCGTCGGGCGTGCCCAGACCGGTCAGCTTGACCTTGCCCTTGTACTTGGAGCCGGACAGGTACTGGGCGGCGGCCTTGATGCCGACGGTGGTCGGGGAGATGATCCCCTTCAGGTTCGGGTACTGCTGGAGCAGGCCCTGGGTCTGCTGGAAGGAGGCCTGGGCGTCGTCGTTGCCGTAGGCGATCTTGACGAGCTTGACGTTCTTGTACTTGGGGTCCTTCAGCTCGTCCTTCATGAACCCGATCCAGGTGTTCTGGTTCGTGGCGGTCTGCGCGGCGGACAGGATCGCGATCTCGCCCTTGTAGCCGATCTGCTGGGCGAGCAGCTGCACCTCGGTACGGCCCAGGTCCTCGGCGCCGGCCTGCGAGACGAAGGCGTTGCGGCAGCCGACGTTGGTGTCGGAGTCGTAGGTGACGACCTTGATGCCGTTGCTCATGGCCTGCTTGAGCGCGGTGCACAGGGCACCCGGGTCCTGCGCCGACACGGCCATCGCGTTCACCTGCTGCTGGGTGAGGGTGTTGACGTACGACACCTGCCCGGAGGTGTCGGTGGCGCTGGACGGGCCGACCTCCTTGTACTTGTTGCCCAGCTCGGTGAGCGCCTTCTCGCCGCCCTTGTCGGCGGAGGTGAAGTAGGGGTTGTTGACCTGCTTGGGCAGGAATCCGACGGTGAGCCCCTTCTTGAGCGCGGCGTTCGGGTCGGCCTTGGCGGTGGAGCCGGCCGCCGCCGACTCGTCACCGCCGGAGTTGTTCTTGGTGGTACCGCCGCAGGCGGTGGCGGCGAGGGCGAGGGAGGACACGGCGGCGAGGGCCACAGCGGCACGCCGGAGGGAGGACTTGCGCATGACGGGTTCCTTTTTTGAGTAACGGCTGTGGAAGCGCCCTTTTCTTGGGGGCGCTGGGGGTACCCCCGGCCGAAGGCTGGGGGAGGAACTGCGCGACCAGCCACGGACGGCCGGCAGTGTTCAGACGGCCTTGGCGGCCCTCTGCCGAGCCAACGAAACCTGGCGGGCCACGCGAGGCCCGAGCACCGAGACGACGAGCAACACACCGGTCACGACGATCTGCGACTGCGCGGACACGTTCACCAGGCTCATCACGTTCTGGAGCGCCCCCAGCAGGAACACCCCCGCGATCGCGCCGCCGAGCGTCCCCTTGCCCCCGTCGAAGTCGATGCCTCCGAGCAGCACCGCTGCGATCACGCTCAGTTCGAGCCCGGTCGCGTTGTCGTACCGCGCACTGGCGTAGTGCAGGGCCCAGAAGATCCCGGTGAGCGAGGCCATGAAGCCCGTGGCGACGAACAGGATCAGCTTGTTGCGCTTCACGCGGATCCCGGCGAACCGGGCCGCCTCCTCGCTGGCCCCGACGGCGAACAACGACCGTCCGAACGGCGTGGCGTGCAGTGTCACCACGGCGATCACCAGCAGCACCAGGAACGGGAGGAAGGCCTGCGGCAGGAAGGTGTCACCGAGCCGGCCCGCCGCGAAGTTCAGGTACTGCGTCGGGAAGTCGGTCACCGCGTCGGAGCCGAGCACGATCTGGGCGATGCCCCGGTAGGCCGCGAGCGTGCCGATGGTGACGGCCAGCGACGGCAGGCCGAGCCGGGTCACCAGCAGTCCGTTGACCAGCCCGCAGACCACCCCCAGCAGCAGGCAGAGCGGGATGATCGTCTCGATCGCCATGCCCTCGTTCCAGAGCTTGCCCATGACCGCCCCCGACAGGCCGGCGGTCGAGGCGACCGAGAGGTCGATCTCCCCCGCGACCACCAGCAGGGTCATCGGCAGGGCGATCAGTGCGATCGGCAGCGTGTTGCCGATCAGGAAGGACAGGTTCAGGGAGTTCCCGAAGCCGTCCACGAAGCCGAAGGAGAACAGCAGCAGGAGGATCAGCAGCGCGCCGACGACGGTGTCCCAGCGGACCGCGCGCGTCGGGGACTCAGGCATGGCTGGTGTTCTCCTTGCTGGTCGCGGTCCGCTTCAGGGCCGACTTCTTCTTCAGCGCCGCCGCCACCCGCAGCGCGACGATCCGGTCCACGGCGATGGCGAGCAGCAGAAGCAGGCCGTTGATGGCGAGGACCCATACCGAGCTGACGCCGAGGGCGGGCAGGACGCTGTTGATGGAGGTGAGCAGGAGCGCGCCGAGGGCGGCGCCGTAGACGCTTCCGGAGCCGCCGGTGAAGACGACGCCACCGACGACGACGGCGCTGACGACGGTGAGTTCGTAGCCGTTGCCGGTGCTGGAGTCGACGTTTCCGAACCGGGCCAGATACATCGCCCCGGCGAGACCGGTGAGGGCGCCGCAGACGGTGTAGGCGGCGATGATCCGCTTGCGTACCGGGATGCCGGCGAGGCGGGCCGCTTCGGGGTTGGAGCCGAGGGCGTACAGCTCCCGGCCGCTGCCGAAGTGCTTGAGGTAGTAGGCGGTGGCGACCAGGACCGCGAGAGCGATCAGGGCCAGCCAGGGGATCGCGGACAGCCCGCCGGAGCCGAAGTCGTTGAAGCCGCCGGGCAGGTCGGCCGCGGTGATCTGCCGGGAGCCCACCCAGATGGAGTCGACGCCCCGGATGATGTAGAGGGTGCCGAGGGTGACGACGAGGGCGGGGACCTGGCCGAAGCTGACCAGGGTGCCGTTGAGCAGCCCGCAGCCGATGCCGAGCAGTACGGCCAGCGCGATCGCGACGACCGGACTGCCGCCGGCGTGCAGGTGGTCGCCGGCGGCGAAGGCGGTGATGCCGAGGGTGGAGCCGACGGACAGGTCCACGTTCCTGGTGATCACCACCAGGGACTGCCCGGTGGCGACCAGCACCAGGATGGTCGCGTTGAGCAGCAGGTCCTTGATGCCCTGCTCGGAGAGGAACTCGCTGTTGCCGGCCTGGGTGACGGCGATCATCACCAGGAAGACGACCAGGATGGCGAGTTCGCGCATCTTGAACACGCGGTCGACGAGCCGGGTCCCGCTGGACCCGGGCGCCTCGGCGACGGGGGTGTGTTCGGAGGCGGTGGCGGTCATGCGGCCGCCCTCCCGGTGGCTGCGGCCATCACGGTTTCCTCGGTGGCGTCGGAGCGGGGGATCTCGGCGGTGATCCGGCCCTCGTGCATCACCAGCACGCGGTCGGCCATGCCGAGGATCTCGGGCAGGTCGGAGGAGATCATCAGCACGGCGACCCCGTCGGCGGCCAGCTCGCTGAGCAGCCGGTGCACCTCGGCCTTGGTGCCGACGTCGATGCCTCGGGTGGGCTCGTCCACGATCAGCACCTTGGGACCGGTCGCCAGCCATTTGGCGAGGACGACCTTCTGCTGGTTGCCGCCGGACAGGGTGGAGACGGCGTCGGCGATCCGGGCGTACTTCACCTGGAGCTTCACCGCCCAGTCGAGGGAACGGCTGCGTTCGGCGCCGCGGTCGACGAGGCCCGCCTTCACGCTCGTACGCAGTCCGGTCAGGCCGATGTTCCGCTCGATGGACATGTCCATCACCAGGCCCTGGGCGCGCCGGTCCTCGGGGACCAGGGCGAGGCCCGCGGACATCGCGACGGACGGCGCGCCGCTGGTCAGCTTCCGTCCTCTGACCTCGACCTCGCCGGCGTCCCACCGGTCGACGCCGAACACGGCCCGGGCGACCTCGGTCCGCCCGGCGCCGACCAGTCCGGCCAGTCCGACGATCTCACCGGAGCGCACCTCGAAGGAGACGTCGGTGAAGACGCCCTCACGGGTCAGCCGCCGTACGCTGAGCGCGACCTCGCCGGGGGTGACGTCCTGCTTGGGGTACAGCTCGTCCAGGTCGCGGCCGACCATCCGGCGTACGAGGTCGTCCTCGGTCATGCCGTCGACCGGCTCGCTGGCGATCCAGGCACCGTCCCGGAGGGTGGTGACCCGTCGGCAGATCTGGAAGATCTCCTCCAGGCGGTGCGAGATGAACAGCACGGCGGCGCCCTGCTCGCGCAGCGCCCGGACGACCCCGAAGAGACGGGCCACCTCGCTGCCGGTCAGGGCCGCGGTCGGCTCGTCCATGATCAGGACCCGGGCGTCGAAGGAGAGCGCCTTGGCGATCTCCACGATCTGCTGGTCCGCGATGGACAGGCCGCGGGCGGGGCGGTCGGGGTCGAGGGCGACGCCGAGCCGCTTCATCAGGGCGGCGGTGGCCGCGCGGGTGGCCTTGTGGTCGATCCTGCCGAGCGCGCGCCGGGGCTGCCGGCCCATGAAGATGTTCTCGGCGATCGACAGGTCGGGGAAGAGCGTGGGCTCCTGGTAGATCACGGCGATTCCGGCGTCGCGGGCGTCGCCGGGGCCGTGGAAGACGACGGGCTCGCCGTCGAGCAGCACCTGGCCGGCGTCCGGCCGGTGCACTCCGGCGAGGGTCTTGATCAGCGTCGACTTGCCCGCGCCGTTCTCTCCGGCGAGGGCGTGCACCTCGCCGGGGAACAGCTCCAGGGAGACGTCCCGCAGGGCGCGGACGGCGCCGAAGGACTTGGAGACGTCCTTCAGCGCCAGCACCGGGGCCGGTCCCGTGTCGGACGGGTGGGTCATGGAGGCTCCTCGACGACACCGGGCGGAAGGTGCTCCGACCCACCCCACGGCGTCGTGAAAGGTTTCAACTGGATTGCCCGGACCGTAGGCACCACGGGCATGTCACGTCAATGGGTCCGTGTCGAAAAAATTTCGATAGTCGAAGGTCACGGCGAAGTCACGGAGAACGGGGTCGGTCGGATCGCTTGACACCCCCGCACGGGCCTCATACTTTGCCGTTCTGAATCGTTTCATCATTCACACCCCACGGGAGCCCCGAAGTGACCGACTCCGCCGCGGTGAAGGCCGCGCTGAAGACCCAGGCCGTCGAGACGCCGTCGTGGGCGTACGGAAACTCGGGGACCCGCTTCAAGGTGTTCGCCCAGGAGGGCGTGCCGCGCTCTCCGAAGGAGAAGCTGGACGACGCGGCGCAGGTCCACGCGGTGACGGGGGTGGCGCCGACGGTGGCGCTGCACATCCCGTGGGACAAGGTGGACGACTATGCCGACCTGGCCGAGCACGCCGAGAAGCGGGGGGTGAAGCTGGGCGCGATCAACTCCAACACCTTCCAGGACGACGACTACCGGCTGGGCAGCATCTGCCACCCGGACGCGGCGGTGCGCAGGAAGGCCGTGGACCATCTGCTGGAGTGCGTCGACATCATGGACGCGACGGGGTCCGGCGACCTGAAGCTCTGGTTCGCGGACGGGACGAACTACCCCGGGCAGGACGACATCCGGGGACGGCAGGACCGGCTCGCGGAGGGGCTGGCCGAGGTGTACGAGCGCCTCGGCGAGGGGCAGCGGATGCTGCTGGAGTACAAATTCTTCGAGCCGTCGTTCTACACCACCGACGTGCCGGACTGGGGGACGGCCTACGCCCACTGTCTGAAGCTCGGCCCGAAGGCGCAGGTCGTGGTGGACACGGGCCACCATGCGCCGGGCACCAACATCGAGTTCATCGTCGCCACGCTGCTGCGCGAGGGGAAACTCGGCGGGTTCGACTTCAACTCCCGGTTCTACGCGGACGACGACCTCATGGTCGGGGCCGCGGATCCGTTCCAGCTGTTCCGGATCATGTACGAGGTGATCCGGGGCGGCGGCTTCACTCCCGACGTGGCCTTCATGCTCGACCAGTGCCACAACATCGAGGCGAAGATCCCGGCGATCATCCGGTCCGTGATGAACGTGCAGGAGGCCACCGCCAAGGCGCTGCTCGTCGACCGTGACGCGCTGGCCGCGGCCCAGCGGGCCGGGGACGTGCTGGAGGCGAACGCGGTGCTGATGGACGCCTACAACACGGACGTGCGGCCGTTGCTGGCCGAGGTACGGGAGGAGATGGGGCTGGACGCCGATCCGATCGCGGCGTACCGGCGGTCGGGGTGGGCCGAGAAGATCGTCGCGGAGCGGGTGGGCGGGGAGCAGGCGGGGTGGGGTGCGTAAGCGTCTGCCTTGATCTGTTTCGTCGCGGGCTGCGGGCCGGGTGTGGCTGGTCGCGCCCGCGCGGCGGTAGCCGCATATCGAATAGAGCCCCGCGCCCCTAAAGGGGCGCATTGCAGTCCCGCTCCTTCAATGAATGGGAAGTCTGATGACCACGCACCCCGAAGCCGCCGCTCTCCTCTCCCGGTCCCATCGACTCGGGGCCGATCCTCGTAACACCAACTACGCCGGCGGGAACACCTCCGCCAAGGGCACCGCCACCGATCCCGTCACCGGTGGGGACGTCGAGCTGATGTGGGTGAAGGGGTCCGGCGGGGACCTCGGCACCCTCACCGAAGGCGGGCTGGCGGTGTTGCGGCTGGACCGGCTGCGGGCGCTGACCGGGGTCTATCCGGGCGTCGAGCGCGAGGACGAAATGGTCGCCGCCTTCGACTACTGCCTGCACGGCAAGGGCGGCGCCGCGCCCTCCATCGACACCGCGATGCACGGGCTGGTGGACGCCGCGCACGTCGATCACCTGCACCCCGACTCCGGCATCGCGCTCGCCTGCGCCGCCGACGGGGAGAAGCTGACCGCGGAGTGCTTCGGGGACCGTGTGGTGTGGGTGCCCTGGCGGCGGCCCGGATTCCAGCTCGGCCTGGACATCGCCGCCGTCAAGGCCGCCAACCCGCAGGCGATCGGCTGCGTCCTCGGCGGCCACGGGATCACCGCCTGGGGCGACAGCTCCGAGGAGTGCGAGGCCAACTCGCTGCACATCATCCGCACCGCCGAGGCCTTCCTCGCCGAGCACGGCAAGGCGGAGCCCTTCGGCCCGGCGATCGAGGGGTACGGCGCGCTCCCCGAGGCCGAGCGGCGGGAGCGGGCCGCGGCCCTGGCACCGCACATCCGCGGGCTCGCCTCGCGGGACCGGGCCCAGGTCGGGCACTTCACCGACTCGGAGGTGGTGCTCGACTTCCTGGCCCGCGCGGAGCATCCGCGGCTCGCGGCGCTGGGCACCTCCTGCCCCGACCACTTCCTGCGCACGAAGGTACGGCCGCTCGTGCTCGACCTCCCGCCGACCGCCCCGGTGGACGAGGCGGTCGCCCGGCTGACGGAGCTGCACGCCGCCTACCGCGAGGAGTACGCCGCCTACTACGAGCGGCACGCCCTGCCCGACTCCCCCGCCATGCGCGGCGCCGACCCGGCGATCGTGCTGGTCCCGGGCGTGGGCATGTTCTCCTTCGGCAAGGACAAGCAGACCGCACGGGTCGCGGGCGAGTTCTACGTCAACGCGATCAACGTGATGCGGGGCGCCGAGGCGGTGTCGGCGTATGCGCCGATCGAGGAGTCCGAGAAGTTCCGCATCGAGTACTGGGCGCTGGAGGAGGCCAAGCTCCAGCGGATGCCGAAGCCCAAGCCACTGGCGACCCGGGTGGCGCTGGTGACGGGGGCCGGCAGCGGGATCGGGAAAGCGATCGCCGAGCGGCTGGTCGGTGAGGGCGCCTGTGTCGTAGTCGCCGATCTGAACGCCGAGAACGCGGCCGCCGTGGCCGAGGAGCTGGGCGGCTCGGACAAGGCCGTCGCCGTGACCGTCGACGTGACCTCCGAGGAGCAGATCGCCGACGCCTTCAGGTCCGCCGTGCTCGCCTTCGGCGGGGTCGACCTGGTCGTGAACAACGCCGGCATCTCCATCTCCAAACCACTCCTGGAGACCACCGCGCGTGACTGGGACCTCCAGCACGACATCATGGCCCGCGGCTCCTTCCTGGTCTCGCGGGAGGCGGCCCGGGTGATGACCGCGCAGGGCATCGGGGGCGACATCGTCTACATCGCCTCCAAGAACGCCGTGTTCGCCGGGCCCAACAACATCGCCTACTCGGCCACCAAGGCCGACCAGGCCCACCAGGTGCGGCTGCTCGCCGCCGAGCTGGGTGAGCACGGGATCCGCGTCAACGGGGTCAACCCGGACGGCGTGGTGCGCGGTTCCGGGATCTTCGCCGGCGGCTGGGGCGCTCAGCGGGCCGCGACCTACGGGATCGAGGAGGAGAAGCTGGGCGAGTTCTACGCGCAGCGGACCATCCTCAAGCGTGAGGTGCTGCCCGAGCACGTCGCGAACGCCGTGTTCGCGCTGACGGGCGGGGAGCTCACCCACACGACCGGACTGCACGTCCCCGTCGACGCGGGTGTGGCGGCCGCGTTCCTGCGATGAGCGGCCCGAGGTCCTACGCCGCGGTCGACCTGGGCGCGTCCAGCGGACGGGTCATGGTCGGCCGGGTGGGCACGGACTCGCTGGAGCTGACCGAGGCGCACCGGTTCGCCAACCGGCCGGTGCGGGTGCCCGAGGGGCTGCGGTGGGACGTGCTCGCCCTGTACGCGGGGGTGCTCGAGGGGCTGCGGGCGGCCGGTCAGGTCGATTCGGTCGGCCTGGACAGCTGGGCCGTGGACTACGGCCTGCTGGACGCCGACGGGGCTCTGCTCGGCAACCCGGTGCACTATCGGGACGCCCGCACCGAAGGGGTCGCCGAGAAGGTGTGGGCGACCCTGCCGGCGGCGGAGCTGTACGGCCGCACCGGGCTCCAGTACGCACCCTTCAACACCCTCTACCAGCTGGTGGCGGCGCGTTCGACCGCCCAGTTCAAGCAGGCCGGGCGGCTGTTGCTGATCCCCGACCTGCTGTCGTACTGGCTGACCGGCGAGCAGGGCACCGAGCTGACCAACGCCTCCACCACCCAGCTGATCGATCCCCGCACCCGCGACTGGTCGTACGAGGTCGCGGACCGGCTGGGGATCGACCTCGGGCTGTTCGCGCCGCTGCGGCGGCCCGGGGACCCGGCCGGGCTGCTGCGGCCCGAGGTGCTGGAGGAGACCGGACTGACGGGACCGGTCCCGGTGACCGCGGTCGGTTCGCACGACACCGCCTCCGCGGTGGCCGCCGTACCGGCGGTGGCCGGTGAACGGTTCGCCTACATCTGCACCGGTACCTGGTCGCTGGCCGGACTCGAACTCGACGCCCCGGTACTGACCGAGGAGAGCCGGGCCGCCAACTTCACCAACGAACTGGGGCTCGACGGCACGGTCCGCTACCTGCGCAACATCATGGGCCTGTGGCTGCTCCAGGAGTGCGTACGCGCCTGGGGCGACCCGGATCTGGGCGGGCTGCTGCGGGCGGCGGCCACCGTGCCGGCCCTGCGGTCGGTGGTGGACGCGCAGGACGCCGCGTTCCTGGCGCCGGGCCGGATGCCGGAGCGGATCGCCGAGGCGTGCCGGGCGTCGGGGCAGCCGGTGCCCGGGACGCCGGGTGAGATCACCCGGTGCATCCTCGACTCCCTCGCGCTCGCCCACTGGCGGGCCGTCGCGGACGCCCGGCGGCTCGCCGACCACCCGGTGGACACGGTGTACGTCGTCGGCGGCGGCACCCGCAACGCACTGCTGTGCCAGCTGACCGCCGACGCCTGCGGGCTGCCGGTGGTGGCGGGCCCGACGGAGGCGGCGGCCCTGGGGAACGTGCTGGTTCAGGCCCGTACCCACGGCCTCGTCGGCGATCTCGCCGGTCTGCGGGGGCTGCTCACCCGCACCCAGCCGCTGACCCGGTACACCCCCCGTGGCGACGCCGCGCGGTGGGCGGCGGCCGAGGCCCGACTCGCCGCGGGGTGACCGGGGTCTCCCGCCGACCGAACCGGCCCACTACTCTGCACTCATCCGATGATCGACCTCTAGGAGCCGCGATGCGTGTCGCCCTGTTCCTGACCTGTGTAAACGACACGCTGTATCCGGACACCGGTCGTGCCGTGGTGAAACTCCTGACCAGACTGGGCGTCGAGGTCGACTTCCCGATGGCGCAGACGTGCTGCGGGCAGGCCCACTACAACACCGGCTATCGCCATGAGACGGAGCCACTGGCCCGGCATTTCTCCGATGTATTCGGGGAGTACGAGGCGATCGTGACGCCGTCGGGATCGTGCGGGGCGATGGTGCGGGAGCTGTATCCGCGGATGGGTGAGCGGGCGCGGGCGGAGGGACGCGGCGGCGGCCTCGCGGCGGCGCTGGCACCGGTGGTGCCGAAGACGTACGAACTGACCGAGTTCCTGGTGGACGTGCTGGGGGTGACGGACGTCGGGGCCTACTACCCGCACCGGGTCACGTACCACCCGACCTGCCACGGGCTGCGCGGCCTGGGGCTCGGCGACCGGCCGCGCCGGCTGCTCCACGCCGTGCAGGGCCTGGAGTTGGTGGAGCTGCCCGGCGCGGAGGAGTGCTGCGGTTTCGGCGGCACGTTCGCGCTGAAGAACTCCGACGTCTCGGCGGCGATGGGCACCGACAAGGTGCGCAACGCCGAGTCGACGGGTGCCGAGGTGCTGTGCGCGGCCGACAACTCCTGCCTGATGCACATCGGCGGCACCATGACCCGGCTCGGCAGCGGGATGCGGCCGGTGCACATCGCGGAGATCCTGGCGAGCACGGAGGAGGAGCCGGCCGCATGAGCGGAACATTCGTCGGCATGCCGGCCTTTCCGAAGGCCGCGCACGAGGCCGTCAACAACCCGACCCTGCGCGGCAATCTGCGCCATGCCACGCACACCATCCGCGCCAAGCGGGCCGGCGCCGTCGCCGAGGTGTCCGACTGGGCGGAGCTCCGCGAGGCGGGCAAGCGGATCAAGGACCAGACGCTCCGTCACCTCGACCGCCACCTGGTCCAGTTGGAGGAGTCCGTGACGGCCGCGGGCGGTACGGTCCACTGGGCCGCGGACGCCGACGAGGCCAACCGGATCGTCGCCGACCTGGTCAGGGCCACCGGCGAGACGGAGGTCGTGAAGGTCAAGTCGATGGCCACCCAGGAGATCGGGCTGAACGAGGCCCTGGAAGCCGAGGGCATCCGGGCCTACGAGACCGATCTGGCCGAACTGATCGTCCAGTTGGGCAAGGACCGCCCCTCGCACATCCTGGTCCCGGCGATCCACCGCAACCGCGGTGAGATCAGGGACATCTTCCGCCGCGAGATGGGCGAGTGGGGGCGCCCGGCCCCGGAAGGCCTGAGCGACACGCCCGCCGAGCTCGCCGAGGCGGCCCGGCTGCACCTGCGGGAGAAGTTCCTGCGCGCCAAGGTCGGCGTCTCCGGCGCCAACTTCATGGTCGCCGAGACCGGCACCATGGTCGTGGTCGAGTCCGAGGGCAACGGGCGGATGTGCCTGACCCTTCCCGAGACGCTGATCTCCGTCGTCGGCATCGAGAAGATCGTGCCGACCTGGCAGGACCTGGAGGTGTTCCTCCAGACGCTCCCCCGGTCCTCGACCGCCGAACGCATGAACCCGTACACGTCGACCTGGACCGGCACCACCGACGGCGACGGCCCGCGCGCCTTCCACCTGGTGCTGCTCGACAACGGCCGCACCGACACCCTCGCCGACGAGGTCGGCCGCCAGGCCCTGCGCTGCATCCGCTGCTCGGCCTGCCTCAACGTCTGCCCGGTGTACGAACGGGCCGGCGGCCACGCCTACGGCTCCGTCTACCCGGGTCCGATCGGCGCCATCCTCAGCCCCCAACTGCGGGGCACGGCCAGCGAGATCGACGCCTCGCTCCCCTACGCCTCCTCCCTGTGCGGGGCCTGCTACGAGGTCTGTCCGGTCGCCATCGACATCCCCGAGGTGCTGGTGCACCTGCGGGAGCGGGTGGTGGAGGGCGGCGAGGCGGTCCGGAGCGGCAACAAGGTGGTGCTCAAGCCGGCCAAGGGGCACGCGGCCGAACGGGCGGCGATGCGGGCGGCCCGCTGGGCGTTCTCGCACCCGGCCGCGCTGCGCACCGGCCAGCGGCTCGCCTCCCGCAGCCGCCGCCTGCATCCCCGTACGCTGCCGGGCCCCGGCCGGGCGTGGAGCGGGACCCGGGACCTGCCCGCCGTACCGGCGGAGCCGTTCCGGGACTGGTGGCAGCGGACGGGCGGCGGAAAGGGGGACGCCAAGTGAGCAGCAGGGAACGGATCCTGGGCCGGGTACGGCGGGCCCTGGCCGACGTGCACGGCGAGGACACGCCCGTCGAGCGGGCGTACCTGCGCGAGCACGGGGCGCGGAGCGTCGAGGAGACGGTGGAACTGCTCGCCGAGAACCTGGCGGACTACCGGGCCGTCGTGCACCGCTGCGCCCAGGGCGAACTGGCCGCCGTGATCGGGCGACTGCTCGCCGAGCGGGGTTCGACGCGGGTGCTGGTGCCACCGGGGCTGGACCAGGGGTGGCTCGCGGCGACCGACGCCGAACAGGTCACGGACCGCGCCGACAGCACCCCGTACGAGCTCGACCGGATCGGGAGCGTGGTCACCGGGTGCGCGGTGGCCGTCGCCGAGACCGGCACCCTCGTGCTGGACGGCGCCCCGGACCAGGGCCGCCGCCGGATCACGCTGATCCCCGACCACCACATCTGCGTCGTCCGCGTCCCGGGCCAGGTCGTCTCCTCGGTGCCGCAGGCACTCGGGCGCCTCGACCCGGCCCGCCCGCTGACCTGGATCTCCGGGCCGTCGGCGACCAGCGACATCGAGCTGGACCGGGTCGAGGGGGTGCACGGCCCCCGCACCCTGGAGGTGGTGCTGGTCACCGGCGGCCGGCCGAGTGCCGAGGCCGATCAGGGGACGGGCGCGCGCGGCCAGGACGGGTCGCGGCTAACGTGAGGGAATGATCCGGTTCGAGCAGGTCACCAAGCGGTATCCGGACGGTACGACCGCCGTGGACGGCCTCTCCTTCGAGGTGGCCGAGGGTGAGCTCGTGACGCTGGTCGGCCCGTCCGGCTGCGGCAAGACCACGACCATGATGATGGTCAACCGGCTCATCGAACCGACGTCGGGCCGGATCCTCGTCGACGGTCAGGACATCGCCGAGGCCGATCCGGTGCGGCTGCGGCGCCGGATCGGCTATGTCATCCAGCAGGTGGGCCTGTTTCCGCACCGCACGGTCCTCGACAACACCGCGACCGTCCCGGCTCTGCTCGGCTGGAAGCGGGCGAAGGCCCGGGCGCGGGCCGCCGAGTTGCTGGAGCTGGTGGGTCTGGACCCCGGCACCTACGGGCCGCGCTATCCGGACCAGCTCTCCGGCGGTCAGCGGCAGCGGGTCGGCGTGGCGCGGGCGCTGGCCGCCGACCCGCCGGTGCTGCTGATGGACGAGCCGTTCGGCGCCGTCGACCCGGTGGTGCGGGAGCAGTTGCAGGACGAGTTCCTGAGGATGCAGGCCGCCGTGCGCAAGACGGTGCTGCTGGTCACGCACGACATCGAGGAGGCGGTCCGGCTCGGCGACCGGATCGCGGTGTACGGGCAGGGGCGCATCGAACAGTTCGACACGCCAGGCGCGGTGCTGGGTGCGCCCGCCACCGCGTACGTCGCCGGGTTCGTGGGCGCCGACCGGGGGCTGAAACGGCTGTCCGTCACCGATGTCGAGGCGGACGACCTGGAGCAGCCGCCGGTCGTGCGGCTGGACGAGCCGGCCGAGGGCGCCGTCGCACGGATGCGGGGCGAGGGTGCCCGGTGGGCCGTGGTCCTGGACGCGCGCGGCGATCTGCACGGCTGGGTCGGCCTGGACGAGTTGGCGGCGGGCGGCCGGGTGAGCGAGCGCGTCCACCGGATGACCGCCTGGGTACCGGTGGGCGCCCCGCTGAAGCAGGCGTTCGGTGTGATGCTCCAGCACGACGCCGGTTGGGTCGCGGTCCTGGACGGCTCGCGTTTCCTCGGGGTGCTGACCCCGGCCGGGCTGCACGAGGCGTTGCGCCGCTCGGTGGACGCGGACGCCCGCGGGATCCCGCGGGGCCAGGTGCCGTTCGACTCGGTGTCCGAGGCCTGACCGGCGGCGGCCGGCGGGCGTCAGCAGTACGTCATCGGGCAGCCGCGGCGCACGGAGTGCTGGGCGGCCCGCAGGTACAGCGCGACGTAGAAGGCGGCGTCCAGGTCCTCGGCCCACGGCCCGGGACGGGCGGTGGCCGCTCTCTCGGCCGCGCCCTCCAGGAACCACATGGTCAGATCGAGGTTGTCACAGGCCTCGGGTATCACGTCGACGGGAAGCCGGATCGCCGCCGCCATCCGCTCGGCGAGCGCGAGCACCTGGGGTGCGCCGGCGACCGTCGTCTCGTCGGCGTACGCGTTCTCCACGGGCAGCCGGATCTCCTCGTCGAGGGAGAGCGGCACCAGCACCGACCAGCTCAGCAGCAGCCCCGCCTCCCGCTCCGACAGGTGCTCACGGCACAGCTCGCCGAACCCGTCCATGGGCGGTACGAGCTTCTCCTCGAACGACTGCCCGGAGCCCCGCACGAGGCCGGTCCGCTCGGGCACGGACGTGTACGGCGCGCGACCGCGGCGCCGCAACTCCGCGTCGAGGGCCGCGGCGACGGCACCGTGGCCGCCCTCGTCGTCCTCGTCGCCGGCACCGCCGAACCAGTCCTCCGCACCGACGCTCACCAGGTAGATCCCCATGCCCGGCAACGTACCGCCCGGCACTGACAACGGCCCTCGGCCCTCACTTCACCAGGCCCTTGTCCCTGAGCCAGGTCCGGGTGACGTCCGAGGCGAGCCGCCGCCAGCTGTCGACCTGCTGGTTCATGGCGGCCAGATCGGCGGTCGTCAGGACGTCGTTGAGTCGGCCGAGCGCCCTGATCACCCGTTCGCCGCCCGCCCGCGACCGGTTGACGACCGGGACGACGTAGTCGGCGTTCTGCAGGTGCCGGTCGTCGGCGAGGAGGACCAGGCCGAACTGGCCGAGGGTGGCGTCGGTGGTCGTGGTCAGCACCATCTGGTCCTGACCGTTCTGCACGGCCCGCTTGGCCTGCGTGGTTCCGACGCCCTTGGGGTCGACGGCGGTGATGTCGATGCCGTAGACCTTCTTCAGCCCGGGCTCGCAGTACGGCCGTTGCACGCACTCGTCGCCCGCGGCGAGCCGCACCGGCAGTCCCGCGGCCCCGAGGTCGCTCAGCGTCCTGAGATGATGCCGGCGGGCGTAGGCGGCGGTCACCGCGAAGGCGTTCTGGTCGACGGCCCGGCCCGGGTCGAGGACGGTGAGGCCGCGGGGGGTCGCCAGGCGGCGCAGCGCCTTCATCGTGGTGGCGAGGTCCGGGGAGCCGACGGGCGGTGCGCCGGGGCCGTTGGCTTTCGCGTCGAGCCAGTCGGCGAAGGTGGCCGCGTACTCGGGGACGACGTCGATCTGCCCGGACTCCAGGGCCGGTTCGTAGATCTCCCGGTTGGCGACGGTGAGGAGCGAGGTCCGGTAGCCGGCCTGGTCGAGCAACTGGGCGTACAGCTGGGCGAGCAGGTCGCTCTCGGTGAATCCGGCGGAGCCGACGGTCAGGTGCCGGCTGTCGCCCGGGGGTGCGGTGACCTCGCCGCGGTGCTCCAGGGACGGTCCTGTGGTGCAGGCGGCGAGGGCGAGCAGCAGCGCGGCCGCGGCCGCCGTGCGGCACCTCACCGCGAGCCCCGCGTCCACACCGGGGCGAGCCGTTCGGCGGCCTCGAAGACGCCCTCGACGACCAGCGCGAACGCGGCGACCAGGATCGCCCCGGCGACCACCATGGGCGTGCTGGCCAGGTTGAAGCCGGCCGTGATGATCCGGCCCAGTCCGCCGCCGCCGGCGAGGGCGGCGATGGTGGCGGTGGCGACGAGCTGGACGGCGGCGATCCGCACCCCCGTGAGGACCATGGGAAAAGCGAGCGGGAGTTCCACCCGGAAGAGCGTCTGCCGCCCGGTCATCCCCATCCCCCGTGCCACCCGCACGACGCTCCGGTCCACCTCGCGCATGCCGACGTAGGCGTTGGTGAGCAGGGGCGGTACGGCGAACAGCACGAGCGCCACCACCGTGGGGCCCTCGCCCCAGCGTCCGACCGGGGTGAGCAGCAGCAGGACCAGGACGGCGAAGGTGGGGACGGCCCGGCCGACGTTGGAGATGTTGACGGCGAGCGCGCCGCCCCTGCCGAGGTGGCCGAGGACCAGGGCGACCGGGAGGGCGATCAGGCAGCTGACGACCAGGCAGACGACGGTCAGGACGAGGTGCTGGAGCAGCCGGTTGCCGATGCCGTCGGCGCCCGCCCAGTGCGCGGCGTCGGTGAGCCAGGCCCAGGCGTCGGCGAGCGTCCTCATGCGCGGGCCGCCCGGGCCCACGGGGTGATCAGCCACTGGACGCCGAGCAGCAGCAGGTCGGCCAGGACGGCGATGACCACGCACAGCACGGACGCGGTGAGCACCTGGGCCTTGAAGTAGGTGTTCATACCTGCGTAGATCAGGTTGCCGAGTCCGCCGAAGCCGACGATCGCCCCGATGGTGACCAGGGAGACCGCGGAGACGGTGGCGATGCGCAGCCCGGCCATCGCGGCGGGCAGGGCGAGGGGCAGTTCCACGGTGAGCAGGAGGCGGACCGGGCCGTAGCCGAGACCGCGGGCGGCCTGCCGGGTCTCCTCGGGGACGGCGCGCAGGCCCGCGAGGATGTTGCGGACCAGCAGTGTGAGCGAGTAGAGCACCAGGCCGGCGACGACGAGGGTGGCCGAGAGTCCGTAGAGGGGCAGGAGCAGGGAGAACATCGCCAGGGAGGGGATGGTGTAGAGGACCGTCGTCACCCCGAGGACGGGTCCGGACGCCCAGCGCCAGCGGCGGGCGAGCACGGCCAGCGGCACGGCGACGACCAGCCCGACGGCCACCGAGACGACGGTGAGCCGGAGGTGCTGGCCGACGGCGTCGAGCAGGATCTGCCGGCGGCTGGAGAGGTAGGCGCCGCAGATCCACTCGTTGCGCGCGAGGCAGTCGTTCGGGGGCGCGGTCACGCGTCCATTGCATCGGAGGGGCGAGCGGCTCGGCGCGTTGTGGTGATCCGTCCGGGGTCGCCGAGGGTGGCACGCGAGCTGAACAAGCGCTTAGATAGCTGGGTCAGAGTTACGCCCCCCAGGTCGGAGGCCCCGTTGTTCACTTCCGTCGACGACGTCTCCGCGCGCCTCGCGGAGACCGGCTACCTCGCCTCCCCCGCGGTCGCCACCACCGTCTTCCTGGCCGACCGGCTGGGCAAACCGCTGCTCGTCGAGGGACCCGCCGGGGTCGGCAAGACCGAGCTGGCGAAGGCCGTCGCCGAGGTCGCCGGAGCCAGGCTGGTCCGGTTGCAGTGCTACGAGGGCGTGGACGAGTCCCGGGCGCTGTACGAGTGGAACCACGCCAAGCAGCTGCTGCGGATCAGCGCGGGCCGCGACGAGAGCTGGGACGAGGCCCGGACCGACATCTTCAGCGAGGAGTTCCTGCTCCCCCGTCCGCTGCTCACCGCGATCCGCGGCGACGACCCCAAGGTCCTGCTGATCGACGAGACCGACAAGGCCGACGTCGAGGTGGAGGGCCTGCTCCTGGAGGTGCTCAGCGACTTCCAGGTGACCGTCCCCGAGCTGGGCACGGTCACCGCGACCCGCCGCCCCTTCGTGGTGCTCACCTCCAACGCCAGCCGTGAGCTGTCCGAGGCGCTGCGCCGCCGCTGCCTGTTCCTGCACATCGGGTTCCCGGACGAGGAACTGGAGCGGCGGATCGTACGGCTGAAGGTGCCGGGCCTGACCGCGTCGCTGACCGAGTCCGTCGTACGGGTGGTCGGGGCACTGCGCGCGATGGACCTGCGCAAGGTGCCGTCGGTCGCGGAGACGATCGACTGGGCGCGCACCCTGCTGGCGCTGGGCGCCGACACGCTGGACGAGCAGGTCGTCCGGGACTCCCTGGGCGTGATCCTCAAGCACCAGGACGACATCCAGAAGGCGGCCGCCAAGCTGGACCTGGACGCGTTGTGAGCGCGGGGGCGGACGCCCGGGCCGACTCCGCCGACCTCGCCGGCCGGCTCACGGGGCTGGTCGGGGCGCTGCGGGCGCACGGGGTGCGGGTCGGGACCGGGGAGACCGTGGACGCGGGGCGGGCGGTCGAGGCGCTGGGCCTGGCCGAACGGGAGCCGCTGCGGGAGGGGCTGGCCGCGACGCTGCTGCACGGCACCGGGCAACGGGCCGTGTTCGACCAGGTCTTCGACCTCTACTTCCCGCGCGGGGTGGGCGGTCCCGGTGCCGGGGGCGCCGACCGGGACGAGCTGCGGGAAGAGCTCGCCGCCGCGCTCGCCGACGACGACACCGCACGGCTCGGGCAGTTGGCGGCGCGGGCCGTGGACGGCTTCGGCGGGTACGGGAGTTCGCCGGGCTCGGACGGCTGGTCGTCGTACCAGACGCTGGACCGGGTGCGGCCGCAGACGCTGCTGGCGCGGGTGCGGGCGGACGTCCGGGCCCGGGACGGGAACGCCGCGGGGTTCGCGGACCGGCTGCTCGACGACGAGATCAGGCGGCGGATCGAGGCGTTCAGGGGCATGGTCGCGGCCGAGGCCAGGCGCCGGGTGGCGGAGCGGCGCGGGCGGGACGAGATCGCCCGGCGGGCGGTGCCACCGAGCGCCGACCGGGTGGACTTCCTGTTCGCCGGACGCGACCAACTCACCGAGCTGCGCAGGGCGGTGCAGCCGCTGGCACGGAAGCTGGCGACCCGGCTGGCCGCGCGCCGCCGCCGGGCCGCGCGGGGCACGATCGACCTGCGGCGCACCCTGCGCGGCTCACTGTCCACCGGCGGGGTGCCGATGCGGCCGGTGCTGCGCCGCCGCCGGCCGGTCCGCCCCGAGCTGGTCCTGCTGTGTGACGTCTCCGGCTCGGTGTCCGGGTTCTCCGACTTCACGATGCTGCTGGTGCAGGCGCTGCACGACCAGTTCAGCAAGGTACGGGTGTTCGCCTTCGTCAACCGGATCGACGAGGTGACCGGGCTGCTGGAACACGGCCGGGCCGATCCGGAGGGGCTCGGCGCCCGGATCCGCGCCGAGGCGACGCTCACCGGCTGGCACGGCAGCAGCGACTACGGCATGGCGCTGGGCGAGTTCGCGGAGCGGTACGGCGCCGCGGTGGGGCCGCGCACCACCGTGTTCGTGCTGGGGGACGCGCGCACCAACAACCTCGACCCCAACCTGGGCGCCGTCCGCGGGATCGCCCGGCAGGCACGGCGCGTCTACTGGCTGAATCCGGAGCAGCGCTCGCTGTGGGGCACCGGTGACTCGGCGGCGCCCGAGTACGCGGCGCTGGTGGAGATGCACGAGTGCCGCACGGCCCGCCAGCTCAGCGCGCTGATCGGGCGCCTGCTGCCGGTGTAGCGGACAGACAAGGGTGCCGTCGCCCCACAGGGTGACGGCACCCGTTCGCCGGCTCTCAGCCCTCCTTCGCCTTCGCGTAGTCGGTCGCCATACCGCCGGCGAAGTCGTAGAGGATGACCTGTTCGTCGCCCACGACCCAGGCCTCGTGCCCCGGCGGGCAGACGAAGACGTCGCCGGGGCCGATCTCGCCCTCGCCGCCGTCGTCCATGACCAGGTGCATCCGGCCCTGCACCACGTATCCGTTGTGGTGGACCATGCAGGTCCCGGTGCCCGCGATCGGTCCCACCGACTCCGTCCAGCGCCAGCCAGGCTCGAAGGTGGCAATGGCGAAGTCCAGGCCGGTCATGTGCACGGCTTCGAGATGGCCGCGGGGGAAGTCACGCCGCTCGTCCGGCTTGTCGACCGTCTTGATCTCCAGCATGCCGGTGTCCTCCCTTCCGGCCGCTCACCGCAGCCGGGGCCGGTCTCCGCCGCCCGGAGGCCGCGGCCCCACCACTCCATCGTCGTCCTGTCAAGCGGAGAGCGCCATTCGGGGGGAGGGCCCTTCGACGGAACCCCAGCCGTGCGGAGACCCGGTGTCAGGGGGTGTTCCGCCAGATCATGCTATGTGACATATTACTGTCGTGAGCATGCGACTGACCTGGGATGTCGTGGTCGTCGGGGCCGGCATGGTGGGCGCGGCGTGCGCGTGGTACGCGTCCCGGGCGGGGCTCGACGTGGTCGTGGTGGACCGCGGCCCGGTGGCCGGCGGCACGACGGGTGCCGGCGAGGGCAACCTGCTCGTCTCCGACAAGGAACCGGGGCCCGAGCTCGAACTCGCCCTGCTGTCCGGCCGGCTGTGGGCCGACCTGGCCGCCGATCTGGGCGACCGGATCGAGTACGAGGCCAAGGGCGGGCTGGTCGTGGCCGCGTCGCCCGCGGAACTGACCGCGCTGGAGCTGCTCGCGGCCGGACAACGGGCCGCCGGCGTACGGGCCGAGGCCGTCGGCGCGGACCGGCTCCCCGACCTGGAGCCGTACCTGGCACCCGGCCTGGTGGGCGCGGTGCACTACCCGCAGGACGCCCAGGTGATGCCGGCGCTGGCCGCCGCCCACCTGCTCCGGGCCTCGGGCGCCCGGCTGGCGGCCGGCCGGACCGTGACCGGGGTGCTGCGCGGCGCCGACGGCACCGTGCGCGGCGTCCGCACCGACCACGGCGACCTGCACGCCCCGGCCGTGGTGAACGCGGCCGGCACCTGGGGCGGCGAACTGGCCGCGCTCGCCGGTGTGCACCTGCCCGTGCTGCCCCGGCGCGGCTTCGTGCTGGTCACCGAACCGCTGCCGCGCCGGGTGCGGCACAAGGTGTACGCCGCCGCCTACGTGGCCGACGTGGCCAGCGGCTCGGCGGGCCTGCACACCTCGCCGGTCGTCGAGGGCACCGCGGCCGGGCCGGTCCTGATCGGTGCGAGCCGCGAACGCGTCGGTTTCGACCGGTCGTTCGCCCTTCCCGTGCTCCGGGCGCTGGCGACCGGCGCCACCCGGCTGTTCCCCTTCCTGTCCGAAGTCCGGGCCGTGCGCGGCTACCTGGGCTTCCGCCCTTACCTGCCGGACCACCTCCCCGCCATCGGCCCCGATCCCCGTGCCCCCGGCCTCTTCCACGCCTGCGGACACGAGGGCGCCGGCATCGGACTCGCCACCGGCACCGGGCAGGTGCTCGCCCAGGTCCTGAGCGGTACGTCTCCCGCGCTGGACCTGACCCCGTTCCGTCCCGAGCGTTTCGCCGAGGAGGCCGCGTGAACCCCCTGAAGCTGGTACGGGCCCGGCCGGGTCCCGCCTTCACCGTCACCTTCGACGGCCGGGAGATCGAGGCGCTGCCCGGCCAGACGGTCGCGGCGGCACTCTGGGCGTCGGGGGTCACGTCCTGGCGGTCCACCCGCGGCGCGGGACGGCCACGGGGCGTCTTCTGCGGGATCGGGATGTGCTTCGACTGCCTGGTCGTCGTCAACGACCGCCCCAACCAACGGGCTTGTCTGGCGCCGTTGCGTCCGGGCGACGTGATCCGCACCCAGCAGGGCACCGGACACGATGACTGAGCGCCGGCACCTCGCCGTGATCGGGGCGGGCCCGGCCGGTCTCGCCGCCACCCTGGCCGCCGCCCGGCACGGTCTGCGCGTCACCCTGGTCGACGCGGCACCCGAAGCGGGCGGCCAGTTCCACCGACAGCCCGCCCCCGGGCTGGGGGCGCGCCGTCCGCGGGCGCTGCACCACCGGTGGCGCACATGGCAGCGCCTGCGCGAGGGGCTCGACCGGTACCTCGCGGCCGGACACGTGACCCATCTCCGGGAGCACGACGTGTGGTTCGTGGAGCGGCGGCAGCGGGGCTTCACGGTCCACGCGCTCCTCGGCCCGGCACAGGAGCGGGCCGTCGAGGTGCGGGCGGACGCGGTACTGCTCGCCACCGGCGGCCACGAGCAGGTGCTGCCCTTCCCCGGCTGGACGCTCCCCGGGGTCGTCACGGCCGGCGGGGCGCAGGCCATGCTCAAGGGCGGCCTGGTGCTGCCCGGCCGTACCGTCGTCGTCGCCGGCACCGGGCCGCTGCTGCTGCCCGTCGCGACCGGGCTCGCGGCGGCGGGCGCCCGGGTGGCGGCATTGGTGGAGTCCGCGGACCCGCGGGCCCTGCTGCGACGGCCCGCGGTCCTGACCGCCCAGCCGGCGAAGCTCGCCGAAGCCGCCGGGTACGCGGCCGAATTGCTACGGCACCGGGTCCGCACCCTGGTCCGCGCCACCGTGGTCGAGGCACACGGAGACGAGCGGCTGACCGCCGTGACCGTCGCGGCGCTGGACACCGAGGGCCGCGTGCGGCCGGGCACCCGGCGGCGCATCGACTGCGACACCCTGGCCGTCGGGCACGGCATGCTGCCGGGCACCGATCTGGCCCAGGGCCTCGGCTGCCGCGTCGAGGGCGTCGCCGTGCACGTGGACGACGAGCAGCGCACCGACGTGCCGGGGGTGTGGGCGGCGGGCGAGGCGACCGGCGTCGGGGGCGCGGCCCTCGCCCTCGCTGAGGGCCACATCGCGGGACGGTCGGCCGCCGCACGGCTGTCGGGTGCGGTGCCCGACCCCCGCGGCTGGGCCGGGGCCGCCCGGAGCAGGGCGGGACTGCGCAGGTTCGGCGCGGCGCTGGACGAGGTCTGCGCACCGCCCGCGCACTGGGCCGAACTGGTCACGGACGACACGGTGGTGTGCCGGTGCGAGGAGGTCACCGGCGGCGCGGTCCGGCGGGCCGTGACCGAGTTGGGCGCGGCGGACGTACGGACCGTCAAGCTGCTCACGCGGGCCGGGATGGGCTGGTGCCAGGGCCGGATGTGCGGGACGGCCGTCGCCGGGCTCGCCCGGTGCCCCCGGACCGCGTCAGGCGGACCGTTCGCGCGGCCGGTACCGCTCGGCGTGCTCGCGCGGGCCGGTCAGGACGACGAACAGCAGGGCCGACAGCACGACATGAAGTGACCTGTTCCCTTTCCTTTCCATCCGAGGAGCCCGATGACCCCCACCCCGCGGACCCGCCCCTGGCGCGGTGTCCTCGTCGCCACCGCCCTCCCCTTCCGCGACGACCTCTCCGTCGACCACGAGCGGTACGCCGAGCACTGCGCCTGGCTGGTCGGCAACGGCTGCGACGGTGTCGTGCCGAACGGCTCGCTCGGCGAGTACCAGGTGCTCACCCCCGAGGAGCGCGCGCAGGTCGTGGCGACCGCCGTGGCCGCGGTCGGCGGGGCCCGGGTCGTGCCCGGAGTCGCCGCCTACGGCTCAGCCGAGGCCCGCCGCTGGGCGGAGCAGGCCCGGGACGCGGGCTGCCATGCCGTGATGCTGCTGCCGCCCAACGCCTACCGGGCCGACGAGCGTTCGGTCCTCGCGCACTACGCGGAGGTCGCGCAGGCCGGCCTGCCGGTCGTGGCGTACAACAATCCCGTCGACACCAAGGTGGACCTCGTCCCGGAGCTCCTCGCCACGTTGCACGGCGAGGGGTACATCCACGCCGTCAAGGAGTTCTCCGGTGACGTCAGGCGCGCCTGGCGGCTCGCCGAACTCGCCCCGGAACTGGACCTGCTGGTCGGCGCCGACGACGTCCTGCTGGAGCTGGCGGTGGCGGGGGCCAAGGGCTGGGTGGCCGGCTACCCCAACGCGCTGCCGGCGGCGACGGTCGAGCTGTACCGGGCGGCGGTGCGCGGGGACCTGGACACGGCCAAGCGGCTGTACGGGCAGCTGCATCCGCTGCTGCGCTGGGATTCCCGGGTCGAGTTCGTGCAGGCCATCAAGGTGTCGATGGACGTCGTCGGCCGGCACGGCGGCCCCTGCCGGCCGCCGCGGGTGCCGCTGCTGCCCAAGCAGGAGGCCGCCGTCCGCGCGGCCACCGAGAAGGCCGTGGCGGCCGGCCTTTCGTAACCCCTCGAAGCGGCCCGTAGCGTCCGCAGCGACCACCAGGAGCGTCATGCGCAGCACACTCGTCCTGCACGCCGTCGACTCGCACACCGAGGGCATGCCCACCCGCGTGATCACCGGCGGGATCGGGACCATTCCCGGCGCGACCATGAACGAGCGGCGGCTGTACTTCCGGGAACACCGCGACGACGTCAAGCAGTTGCTGATGAACGAGCCGCGCGGGCACGCGGCGATGAGCGGGGCGATCCTGCAGCCGCCCACCCGGCCGGACTGCGACTGGGGCGTGGTCTACATCGAGGTCTCCGGCTACCTGCCGATGTGCGGGCACGGCACGATCGGGGTGGCGACCGTGCTCGTGGAGACCGGGATGGTGGAGGTGGTCGAGCCGGTCACCACCATCCGGCTCGACACCCCGGCCGGTCTCGTCGTCGCGGAGGTGGCGGTGACGGACGGCGCCGCGACGAACGTCACCCTCAGGAACGTGCCGTCCTTCGCCGTCGGACTCGACCGCAGGATCACCCTCCCGGACGGGCGGACGGTGACCTACGACCTGGCCTACGGCGGGAACTTCTACGCCATCCTCCCGCTGGACGAGTTCGGCCTGCCCTTCGACCGGGCCCGCAAGGACGACATCCTGGCCGCCGGCCTGTCGCTGATGGCGGCGATCAACGCCGAGGCGGAGCCGGTGCACCCCGAGGACCCGTCGATCCGCGGCTGCCACCACGTCCACCTGACCGCCCCCGGGGCCACGGCCCGCCACTCCCGGCACGCGATGGCCATCCACCCGGGCTGGTTCGACCGTTCCCCCTGCGGCACCGGCACCAGCGCGCGCATGGCCCAGCTGCACGCGCGCGGCGAACTCCCCCTGGACACCGAGTTCGTGAACGAGTCGTTCATCGGCACCCGGTTCACCGGCCGGCTCCTCGGCACCACCGAGGTGGCCGGAATCCCCGCCGTCCTGCCCACCTTCACCGGCCGGGCCTGGATCACCGGCACCGCGCAGTACCTGCTGGACCCGACCGACCCGTTCCCGGCCGGCTTCGTACTCTGATGTCCCCCGCACCGCCACCAGGAGTTCCACCATGACCGACCGGCCCGCCAGCTCTGCCGCCCCCGCCCTGCCCTCCCTGGGCGGCCGGCGCCCCAACTACCGGGAACGGGTCGTGGACGTCCTGCGCGCCGCGCTGATCGCGGGTGAACTGCGGCCCGGCGAGGTGTACTCGGCGCCGGGCCTCGCCCCGCGGCTGGGCGTCTCGGCGACGCCGGTCCGGGAGGCCATGCTGGAGCTGGTGAAGGAGGGCATGGTCGAGATCGTCCCCAACAAGGGGTTCCGGGTCACCGCCGTCTCCGAGAAACAGCTGGACGAGTACACCCACGTCCGGTCCCTGATCGAGATCCCGACCACCGCGGGCCTGGCGGCCACCGCGGACCCCGCCGACCTGGAGGCGCTGCGCCCGGTCGCCCAGGAGATCGTCGGCTCGGCGCTGAAGGGCGACCTGATCGCCTATGTCGAGGCCGACCTGACGTTCCACCTGGGGCTGCTGGCCCTGGCGGGCAACGACCATCTGGTGGAGGTCGTACGGGACCTGCGGCGCCGCTCGCGGCTGTTCGGCCTGACGGCCCTGGTGCGGGCCGGCCGGCTGACCGCCTCCGCCGAGGAGCACCTGGAACTCCTCGACGCCCTGCTGGCCCGCGACGAGGAGGCCGTGCGCGAGGTGATGACCCGTCACCTCGGGCACGTCCGCGGGCTGTGGGCGGCCCGGCGGCCCACGGACGGCTGACCACGGGCGGCCGACCATGCCGCTGGATCAGGCGCCGGGGTGGGCGAGTTCGATGTCGTGGTCCTGAAAGTCGCGGCCGCCGACGCGCACCGTGGTGGCCTGGGGCGGGTAGCCGGTGGCGATGACCGTGTACGGGCCGGTGTCCAGGTCGGAGAAGGCGTAGGCGCCGTCGTCCCCGGTGGTGGTCGTGGCGACGACGTTGCCCGCGGCGTCGACCAGCGTGACCCGGGCGCCGCCCAGCGGCCCGACCGCTCCGCGCACCGTGCCGCACACCCGGGCGCCGGGCCGCAACTCGACCTCGATCCCGGTGAGTCCGGTCCCGGACACCTCGACCGGCAGCGCGAGCGGCCGGTGCTCGGGCGAGCTGACCGCGACGGTCGCGGCGCCCGGTGCCAGGTCGCCGATCGTGAACGCGCCGCGCCCGTCGGTCCGCTGGGTGGCGAGGACGTCGCCGCGCACGTCGGTCACGACCACCACCGCCCCGGCGACCGGCGCCCCGCCGTCCGCGGCCCGCACCTGTCCGGCCAGCCCGCCGGTGCCCGTGAGCAGCACGTCGTACGCGACCGGTTCGGCGCTCACCACCAGGGTGGCGGCCCGCGGCCGGCGGCCCTCGGCGGCGGCGATCAGGACGTACGTCCCCTCGCCGGGCGCCGCGACCCGGTAGCCGCCCTCGTGGTCCGCCACCGTACGGCCCAGCTGGTGGCCGCCGAGGGAGACGAGCGTGACGGCGGCGTGGCCGACGCCGGTTCCGTCGGCGCCGCGCACCCGACCGTGCACCGGGATGCCGTCGTCGGTGCCGGGAGTGACCTGTACGGGTACGACCGGTTCGTCGGCCGCGTCCGCCGCCGTGGTGGTGGGGCCGGCCGTGGCGACAGCCTGCCCGGCCGTCGCGGTCGCCGGGTCGGCGGCGCCCGGCCTGCGGCGCGGGATGAACGCGGCCACCAGCAGCGCCAGGACGGCCGCGCCCGAGCCGACCGCCATGACCACCTTGAAGCCGTTCTCGGAGGGCACGGAGGCACCGCCGAAGGGGGTGGTCAGGTGGGCCAGGAGCACCCCGGCGACGGCGCTCGCCGTCGAGGTGCCGATGGATCGCATCAGGGTGTTGAGGCTGTTCGCGGCGGCCGTCTCGTGCGGGTCGACGGCGCCCATGATGAGCGCGGGCATCGCGCCGTAGGCGAAGCCGATGCCCGCGCCGACGACGCACGAGACGAGCACCAGCTGCCAGACGGCGTCCATGAGCACGATGTTGAGCCCGTACCCGGCGGCGACGACGACCGCGCCGCACATCAGGGTGATCTTCGGGCCGAAGCTCTTGGAGACGAGGGCCGAGAGCGGCGCCGTCGCCATCATCACCAGGCCGGTCGGGGCCATCACCAGGCCGGCGTCGAGGAGCGACTTGCCGAGGCCGTAGCCGGTCGCCTGAGGCAACTGCAGGAGCTGGGGAAGCACCAGGGACATCGCGAACATCGAGAAGCCGAAGGCGACCGAGGCGAGGTTGGTGACCAGGACCTGACGGCGGGCGGTGGTGCGCAGGTCGACCAGGGGCTCCCCGGTGCGCAGTTCGTACCGGCCCCAGCCGAGCAGGACCACGACCGCGGCGGCGAACAGCCCGAGCGTGGTGCCGCTGCCCCAGCCCCAGTCGGCGCCCTTGGAGATGCCGAGCAGCAGACAGACCAGACCGGCCGCCATGCCGAGGGCGCCGGGCAGGTCGAACCGGCCGCCGGTGCGCACCTTGGACTCCGGCACCAGAATCAGCACGAGCAGCGCGGCGACGACCCCCAGGACGGCCGAGGTCCAGAACAGGACGTGCCAGTCGAAGTGGTCGGCGATCAGCGCGGCGGCGGGCAGGCCGAGGGCGCCGCCGACCCCGAGGGAGGCGCTCATCAACGCGGTGGCGGAGCCGAGCCGTTCGGCGGGGAGTTCGTCGCGCATGATGCTGATGCCGAGCGGGATCACCCCGGAGGCCAGACCCTGGAGGGCGCGGCCGACGATCATCGGTACCAGGGAGTCGCTCAGCGCGGCCGTGACCGATCCGGCGACCAGCATGAGGAGGCTGGTGAGCAGCATCAGCCGCTTGCCGTACATGTCGCCGAGCCGCCCCATGACGGGGGTGGCCACGGCGGCGGCGAGCAGGGTGGCGGTGACGGCCCAGGCGGCGTCGGACGGCGAGGCGTCGAGCAGTTTCGGCAGCTCGGGGACGATCGGGATCACCAAGGTCTGCATGAGCGAGACCACGATCCCGCCGAAGGCCAGCACCGCGACCACGACGTTCGTCCGCGGCGCGGCGGACTCCCCGGCCTCCACCGGCCGGGGCTGTGCAGGGGACATGGTCGAGCCTCCGTAGGGCCACTCGGTTCCGCGCGACCCTCCTGAATGTAGGTCACTTGATTGACTTACTCAAGTACAGGCCGACACCGTGGTGGGACGTGAATTCCCCAGTCCCGGCCGGGACCACGCGCCGCCCGCACCCGCGCGTCCGCGACCGCCCGGCCTCAGCTGGACTCCCGGACCACCAGCCGGCACGGCACCGTGTGCACACCCGGCTCCGGTTCGGCGTCGATGGCCTGGAGCAGCCGCAGCGCGGCGATCCGGCCGATCTCGGCCAGGTTCATGTCGACGGTGGTCAGCGGCGGACGGCAGGCGAGCGCCATGGTGTCCCAGTTGTCGTACCCCACGACGGCGATGTCCCCCGGCACATCCCTGCCGCGCTCGCGCAGGGCGTCCGCGACCCCCCGGGCGATCTGGTCGTTCCCGCAGAAGACGGCGTCCACGTCGGGCGCCGTGCGCAGCACCACGTCGGCGGCCCGCCGCCCCCAGGCCTCGCTCCACTCCCCGAAGTGCGCGCGTCCGCCGGCGAGCCGGAGACCGGACCCGGCCAGATGCGCCACGGCGTGCCGGGCGCGGTCCCGGGCGGCCTGGTGGTGCTCGGGGCCGGTGACGTGGGCGATCCAGGTCCGGCCGGTGGCGAGCAGGTGCTCCACGGCGAGATGGGCGCCGCCGCGGTCGTCGGTGACGACGGAGGTGTCCTCGGGGTCCGTCGACGGGGAGAGCGCGTAGACGACGGGGATCGCCGGGTCGATTCCGGTCAGGGGCGGCCGGGGGTCGGTACGGCGGCCGGTGACGATGACGCCGTCCACCCGCCGGTCGGTGAGGTTGCGCAGGTGGTGCCGCTCGCGGATGGCGTCGCCGCGGGTGTCGCACAGCAGCACCGAGATCTTCCCGGCGCCGAGCGCGTCCTCGGCGCCCAGCAGCACCGGGGTGCTGAAGCGGCCGATGCCGTCCGTCGTCATCAGGCCGACGGTCCAACTCCGGCCGCTGTGCAGGCTCTGCGCGTGCTGGTTGGGGCGGAACCCGAGCGCCTCCACCGCGTCCAGCACCCGCTGCCGGGTCTCCGGGCGCATCCGGCCGGCGCCGTTCAGCGCCTTGGAGGCCGTGCCCACACTGACACCGGCGAGGGCGGCGACATCGGCGAGCCTGGCCCGGCCGGTGGGCGGGGAGTCGGAAGCTGGGGTCACGGGCAAACCTTTTCCTCGGCGGTTTCTCGCTCACGCCGTCGAGGCGACGACGGCAGAGCCGCCCCACATGCTCGCAGCCGCCCACGGCAAGCGCCAGTCCTTCACGGCCATGCGAAAAACCTCTGCCGGGCGTCTTGACCCCTCTCTCCGACTGCCCTGTACTTCTCGGCGAGAAAACGGTTGCGCAAGGTGGTCCGGCGCCGCACCAAGTCCCATGCACCGGACGTCGTTCGGCATGTCGAACGCACCCACGCCCCGGCCCAGTCCCTCCCGACCTCGGAGAGCCATGCCCCGCACCCCCACTGCCCCGTCCTCCCCCACCGGCCCGATCCGTCTGACGCAGGACGCCCGCACCGCGCTGCGCCCGGCGGCCGCCGTCATCGACGGCGGCTTCTGGCACGACCGGCGCGCGGTCAACGCCCGGGTCTCCCTTCCCCAGGGCCCGGACCTGCTGGAGTCCGCGGGAAACCTGCACAACCTGCGGCTGGCGGCGGGCTTGGCCGAGGGCGAGTTCCAGGGCGCGTACCCGTTCGTCGACACCGACGTCTACAAGTGGCTGGAGGCGGCCGCCTGGCAGCTCGCCCAGGGCGCCGACGAACCGCTGCCGGCCGACGTCGAACGGATCATCGCCCTGGTGGCCGCGGCCCAGCAGCCCGACGGGTACCTCAACACCTGGTTCCAGCTGGTCAAGGGCGGGGTGCGGTACGAGGACCTGCGCTGGGGCCACGAGCTGTACTGCGCGGGCCACCTGATCCAGGCGGCCGTGGCGCACCACCGCGCCACCGGCCGCCCGGAACTCCTCGACGTGGCGCGGCGGTTCGCCGACCACATCGACTCGGTGTTCGGACTCCCCGGCAGCGGCAGGCCCATCGACGGCGTCGACGGCCACCCGGAGGTGGAGACCGCCCTGGTGGAGCTGTACCGGGAGACCGGCGAGCGCCGCTACCTGGACCTGGCCGGCTACTTCGTGGACCGGCACGGCCACGGACTGCTCGGCGGCGCGGCCTACTGCCAGGACCGCGTCCCGCTGCGCGAGGCGACGAACGTCGAGGGTCACGCCGTACGGCAGTTGTACCTGCTGGCGGCTGCCGCGGACCTGGCGGCGGAGACCGGCGACGACGAACTTCGTTCGGCCGGGGAGCGGTTGTGGCAGGCCATGACGGCCACCAAGACGCACCTCACCGGCGGTCTGGGCGCCCACCACGACCAGGAGGACTTCGGCGACCCCTACGAACTCCCCAACGAGCGCGCCTACTGCGAGACCTGTGCGGCGATCGCCTCGGTGCAGTGGAGCTGGCGGCTGGCCCTGCTCACCGGCGAGGCCCGCTACTCCGACCTGATCGAGCGCACCCTCTTCAACGGCTTCCTCGCCGGGGTCTCGCTGGACGGCGAGCGTTGGCTGTACGTCAACCCGCTCCAGGTCCGTGACGGCCACACCGACACCGGAGGCGACCAGTCGGCCCGCCGCACCCGCTGGTTCCGCTGCGCCTGCTGCCCGCCCAACGTGATGCGGCTGCTGGCGAGCCTGGAGCACTATCTGGCGTCCGGTGACGAACAGGGCCTGCAAGTACACCAGTTCGTCACCGGGACGTACGCGACCGGACAGCTCCGGGTACGCGCCGAGACCGACTACCCCTGGCACGGCACGGTCGCGTTCACCGTCGAGGAGACCCCCGCCGACGGCCCCTGGACGCTGTCGCTGCGCATCCCGCAGTGGTGCCGCGAGTTCCGGGTGCGCTGCGGCTCCGACTCCTACGACCAGTTCGACGCCCCGCTCGCGAACGGCTGGTTGCGGCTCACCCGCGACTGGACGCCGGGTGACCGGGTCGTCCTCGAACTCGGTCTCGAACCCCGGCTCACCGCCGCCGACCCGCGCGTGGACGCGGTGCGCGGCTGTGTGGCGATCGAGCGCGGGCCGCTGGTGCACTGCCTGGAGCAGGCCGACCACCCCGGCGGCGGACTGGACGACATCGTTCTCGACCCCTCCCGTCCGCTCGCCGTCAAGCACCGCCCGGACCTGCTCGGTGGTGTCACCACCGTGGTCGCCGCGGGCCGCCGGCGCCGTGTCCCGGACCGCGGCTGGTGGCCGTACGCCGCCGTGACCGACACCGAGCCCGAGAGCGACGGCGAGCCGGTCGAGTTGACCGCGGTCCCGTACCACGTGTGGGCCAACCGCGAGGACGGCAGCATGCGCGTCTGGCTCCCCACCTCCTGAGACACCCCGTCCTACGACAACGAGGTCACCCCGTGATACCCACCCGCCGTACCCTCCTGGCCGTCACCGTGGCCGCCCTGCTCCCCCTCACCGCCTGTGGTGGCGGTTCCGGCTCCTCGGGATCGTCGTCCTCGGCCGGTGGCACGTACACCTTCTGGGACCCGTACCCGCAATTCGACGCCTCCTCGGACTGGGGCAAGCGGGTCGCCGCGTGCGGCACCGCGGCCGGGGTGAAGCTCAAGCGGACCGCGTACGACACCACCGACCTGGGCAACAAGGCACTCCTGGCGGCGCAGCAGGGCAACGCTCCGGACGTGATGCTGGTCGACAACCCGGTCGTCTCCACCCTGGTGGAGGCCGGGATCCTCACCAAGACCAGTGATCTCGGACTCGACACCGCGTCGATCCAGAAGAACATCATCGGTGCCGGCACCATCGACGGCGCCTCCTACGGCGTCCCGATCGGCGCCAACACCCTCGCCCTCTACTACAACAAGAAGGTGCTCTCCGCCGCCGGTGTCGACCCGGCCTCGGTCAAGGACTGGGCGTCGCTGACGGCCGCGCTGAAGAAGGTCAAGGCGGCCGGGAAGAAGGGGATCACCTTCTCCGCCATCAACACGGAGGAGGGCAGCTTCCAGTTCCTGCCCTGGTTCTGGGGCGCGGGCGGCGATCTGACGAAGCTCGACTCCGCCCAGGGGGTGGCGGCGCTGACGCTGTGGAAGCAGTGGGTGGACGCGGGGTACGCCCCCAAGGACGTGCTCCAGAACACCCAGACCACCAGCTGGCAGGAGTTCGCCACCGGGGACTACGCCTTCAGCGAGAACGGCACCTGGCAGCTCGGCAACGCCGACAAGGCCGGATTCCCGTACGGCGTCGTCAACATCCCCGGTCAGAACGGCGGTTCGGCGCCGGTGCCGACGGGCGGCGAGTTCGTCACCGTACCCGTGCAGAAGGACACCTCGCGCCACGACGTCAGCAAGAAGATCGTCACCTGTCTCACCAGCCCCACCAACCTGCTGGCCACCGACACCACGCTCATGTACGTGGCACCCACCGCCGCCGTACAGGCCGAACAGGTCGCGAAGAACGTCGAGTTGAAGCCGTGGGTGGCGGCGGTCGGGGCGGCCCGGGGCCGGACCAGCGGCGGTCTGGGCACCAAGTACCCGACGATCTCGCAGCCGATGTGGACCGCCGTACAGGCGGCGCTGTCCGGCAGCAAGAGCCCACAGGACGCCCTGGCCACGGCCCAGTCGAGCGCGCGGAAGGGCTAGGACCGGCATGACCATCGCCCGGGTCGACCGTCCGCGGCGGGCACCGGCCGCCGCGGCGGGGGCCGGTGGCACCGGCGCCCGCTCCGTGCGGCGCAGGCGGCGGCTGACCGCACTCGCCTTCGTGACGCCCCTGCTCGCCTACCTCGCCGCCTTCTACGTCTATCCGCTCTACCGCAACCTCGACCTGAGCCTGCGCGACTACACCGTCCGCTCCTTCGTGGCCGGCGACGCGCCCTTCTCCGGCTGGGACAACTTCCGTACCGTGCTGGATGATCCGGCGTTCGGACCGGCGATGCGGCACACACTGGTCTTCACCTTCGTGTCGATCGTCTTCCAGTACGCCGGCGGCCTCGCCCTCGCCGTCTTCTTCAACCGGCACTTCAGGCTGTCGACCGTACTGCGGGCGCTGTTCCTGATCCCCTGGCTGCTGCCGCTGATCGTGTCGGCGTCGACCTGGTCGTGGATGTTCAACAGCGAGTCAGGAGTGGTGAACTACTTCCTGCACTTCGCCGGGATCGACCCGGTCGGCTGGCTGACCTCGCCGGACTGGGCGCTGACGGCGGTGATCGTCGCCAACATCTGGATCGGCATCCCCTTCAACCTGGTCATCCTCTACAGCGGACTGCAGAACATCCCCGGTGAGCTGTACGAGGCGGCGGCCCTGGACGGGGCGGGCGCCTGGCAGCAGTTCCGGCGGATCACCTTCCCGCTGCTGCGCCCGGTGTCGGCGATCACCCTGCTGCTCGGGCTGGTCTACACCCTCAAGGTGTTCGACCTGATCTGGATCATGACCAAGGGCGGTCCGGGCGACGCCTCCTCGACCCTGGCGACCTGGTCGTACCAGCTGGGCTTCGGCACGCTGCTGCCGAAGTTCGGGCCCGGCGCCGCCGTCGGCGACATCCTGATCCTCATCGCGCTCGTCTTCGGGCTCCTGTACATCCGCGTCCAGAGGAGGCAGGAAGCGTGAAGTCACGCGGTCACACCCTGATCGGCCTCCTCCTCACCGCGTTGATGCTGTTCCCGGTGTACTGGATGGTCAACGTCTCCCTGACCCCGCAGCAGGACATGCGCAAGGACCCGCCGGACCTGTTCCCGCTGCACCCCACCTTCGAGGGCTACCGGGCCGTCCTGGACGACCAACTGCCCTATCTGGGAACCAGCTTGCTGATCGGCCTGGGCACGGTGGCCCTGACCCTGCTCATCGCCGCCCCGGCCGGCTACTCGCTGGCGAAGCTGCGCCCGTGCGGCGGCGGCGCGCTCGGCCTGGCGCTGCTCATCGCGCAGATGATCCCGGGGATCGTGATGGCGATGGGCTTCTACGGCGTCTTCCTGGACCTCGGTCTGCTCAACTCCTGGTGGGGGCTGATCGTCGCGGACTCCACCATCGCCGTGCCGTTCGGCGTCATGATTTTCACCGCGTTCATGTCGGGCATCCCCGGCGAACTGATCTCGGCCGCCCGGATCGACGGCGCCGGCACCTGGCGCACCTTCCGCTCGGTCGTCCTCCCGCTGAGCCGCAACGCGATCGTCACTGTCTCGCTGTTCGGCTTCCTGTGGGCCTGGTCCGACTTCGTCTTCGCCAACACCCTCGACGGCGGCGGCGGTTGGAAACCGATCACGCTCGGCATCTACAAGTACATCGGCAACAACAACCAGGAGTGGAACGCGATCATGGCCACCGCCGTGGTCGCGTCCGTCCCCGCGGCCGTGCTCCTGGTCCTCGCCCAGCGCTACGTGGCCGCGGGCGTCACCGCGGGCGCGGTGAAGGACTGATCACCGCCCCCTCCGACCCCCCGTACTCCGCAAGGGAGACCCATGTCATGAGCCGCACCTCCCGCAGAGCCGCACTGGGCGTCGTGGCCCTCACCGCGGCCGCCCTCGGCACCACGGCCCCCGCCCAGGCCGCGCCGACGTCCTCGACCACCCTGGTGGTGAACGCGAACCAGACCCTGCGCCCCGTCACCCATGTGGCTTCGGGCAGCCTGTACGGCCTGGACACCGCGAGCGTCCCGGCCGACAGCCTGGTCGAGCCGCTCAGGCCCAACACCTTCGTGCAGATGGCGCCCGGCGGCAGCCAGCTCCCCAACGGCGAGCCGGCCCCCGGCGGTGACGCCCTGTCCGTCGCTCCCGAGGCGGCCAGGGCGGGTGCGAAGGTCGTCGTACGCATGCCGGACTGGTATCCGAACTTCCCGTACAAGTGGGTCAGTTGGAGTGACTGGTTGGCCGCCGTGGACAAGCAGGTGGCCTCGGTGAAGTCCTCCGGGGCCACGAACATCGCCGCCTACGAGCTGTGGAACGAGCCGGACTGGACCTGGGACACCTCGGCGGCCGGCAGCTTCGACTCCGGCTGGACGAGGACCTACCGGGAGGTCCGGGTCAAGAACGCCACCACCCCGATCCAGGGCCCGAGTTACTCGGCCTGGAACCAGAGCTCGATGACCACGTTCCTCACCGACGCGAAGGCCGCCGGCACGGTCCCGGACATCGTCTCCTGGCACGAGTTGCAGGGCTCGCAGAACGTCGCCGCCCATGTCGCCGCCTACCGCGCCCTGGAGACCAGCCTCGGCATCAGCCCCCGCCCGATCGCCATCGAGGAGTACGGCACCACGAGCGAGGTCGGCGTCCCCGGACCGCTCGCGGGCTACGTGGCCAAGTTCGAGCGGGCCGGAGTCCACGACGCCGAGCTGGCCTTCTGGAACCACTACGGCACCCTCGGCGACACCCTCACCGACACCGGCGGCTCACCGAACGGGGCGTACTGGCTCTACAAGTGGTACGGCGACATGTCCGGGAACATGCTGGTCACCACGCCTCCGGCGCAGACGGGCATCGACGGCTTCGCGGCCCGCAACGCCGCGGGCAACCAGATCAGTGTCGTCACCGGCGGCTGCACCGGTGCGTGCGCCGTGACCGTCAACGGACTGTCGTCCCTGTCGGCCTTCGGCAGCACGGTACACGTCAAGCTGGAGTACACGCCGTCCAAGGGCCGTACCACCGCGGTCTCCGGACCGATCACCATCTCCGACACGGACTACCCCGTCAGCGGCGGCTCGATCACCGTCCCGGTGACCATGAACGCCTCGGACGGCTACCACCTGACCATCACCCCGGCCGGCACCGCCGGCTCGCTGGCCGGGCGCTACCAGATCACCAACAGGAACAGCGGTCTCGCCCTGGACACCAGCGGCGCGGGCACCGCCCAGGGCACCGCCGTCGTCCAGGCCACCGGCACCAGCGGCACCGACCAGAACTGGACCCTGGTGGCCGCCGGCAACGGTCTCTACAAGATCCAGCAGCAGGCGAGCGGGCTGCTCCTCGGCATCACGAGCATGAGCACCTCCGCCGGGGGCACGGCCCTGATCTGGGGTGACAACGGCACCGCCGACCACCTCTGGCAGCTGATCCCGTCCGGGGACGGCTACTTCAAGATCGCCAACTACAACAGCGGGCTGTTGCTCGGTGTGACCACCATGAGCACCTCGACCGGTGCCCAGGTCCTCCAGTGGGACGACAACGGCACCGCGGACCACCTGTGGAAGCTCACGGCCCGCTGACGCGCACCGCGGTGCACCCGAGCACACCCGCACGGGGCCACCGTCCACGACCGACCGGCCCCGCCCTCGCGAGAGGCCGGGGCCGGTCGTCGCCGGATCACCGCAGGTGACCGGGGAGGGACGGTAGTCGTGACGGGACTGACCGAACGCGACCTCTGCGCACCGGCCGCAAAGGGGGACACCTGCCCGCGGGTCTTCGACAAGGTGAGGGCCCGCCGGTCGTTCGACAAGGTGAGGGACGGAATCCGCACGGCCCGCCGGTGGCTCGGCAACGCGGATCGGCGCCCGCTAAGTTTGGCGGCATGAGCAACCTTGACCGCGCTCCCGTACCGAGCGTGTGCGGCGGCCGCGGATTCGTCGTCGCCGAACCCGTCCGCGAACTGCTGAGCCCCCGTCACGTGCGACTCGGGGAGTCCACCGAGGTGCGCCGGCTGCTGCCGAACCTCGGCCGCCGCATGATCGGCGCCTGGGCGTTCGTCGACCACTACGGGCCCGACGACATCGCCGACGAGCCCGGGATGCAGGTGCCGCCGCATCCGCACATCGGGCTGCAGACGGTCAGCTGGCTGCACCAGGGCGAGGTGCTGCACCGCGACTCCACCGGCAGCCTCCAGACGATCCGCCCGCGCGAGCTGGGGCTGATGACCTCGGGGCGGGCGATCAGCCACTCCGAGGAGAGCCCCCGGTCGCATGCCCGGTACCTGCACGGCGCCCAGCTGTGGGTGGCGCTCCCGGACGCCCACCGGCACACGGACCCGATGTTCGAGCACCACCCCGACCTGCCTACGGTGACCGCGCCCGGCCTGATCGCCACGGTCATCCTCGGCGCGCTGGACGGGGCGGCGTCCCCGGGCACGACGTTCACCCCGATCGTCGGCGCGGACCTGTCCCTCACCGGGGGCGCGGACCTGCGCCTGCCCCTGGAACCGGACTTCGAGTACGGCGTACTGGCGATGTCCGGCGAGGTACACGTCGACGGCGTTCCGGTGCTCCCCGGTTCCATGCTCTACCTGGGCTGCGGCCGCACCGAACTCCCGCTGCGCGCCGAGTCGGACGCGGCGATCATGCTGCTCGGCGGCGAACCGTTCGAGGAGGAGCTGGTCATGTGGTGGAACTTCGTCGGGCGTACCCAGGAGGACATCGAGCAGGCCCGCGCGGACTGGATGAGCGGGTCGCGGTTTGGGGAAGTGAAGGGGTACGACGGAGCGCCTCTCCCGGCGCCGGAACTGCCGCCGGTGCCGCTGAAACCGCGAGGCCGAGTGCGCTGAACAGGAATTTCACAGCCTGACACACAGAGTGCCGGGGTCGCAGTCGGACTGTCGACCGGGGTGGGACCATCCACGCGGGCGCGGGGATGATCCGCATGCCCGCACACGGGCACCACAGCGCGGGGATGATCCCGCCACCGCCGCCGACGAACCATCGCAGCGACGACCGCCATGCGTGAACGGCCGAGGCTGATCACCGCTGAGCCGGGAGTGCAGGGCGCTACCCCGTACTCTCCCTACGTTTCCGCCCGGGACCCGGAGTACCTGTACACCGCTGTCGATTGCTTCTGCAGTAATGATCGCAGGGGGACAGTGGTGACCGACCTGAAGCTGTTCTGGCCGGATACCGATGGCCGAGACATCGAGCGGAGCGTCCGAGCGCGTGGTCGGCGGGCTCGCCGGCCGCCCCTTTTTGCGCGCTCCGGCGGCGTGCTGGTGGGCGCGGACGACGGTGGAGTCCACCGACACGGTCCAGTCGATGTCGTCATCACCGACCGCCGCTGCCAGAACGGCGGCGAGGATCATCTCCCAGGTGCCGTCGACGGCCCACCTGATCAGCCGTTCATGGGCGGCCTGGAACGAGCCGAGTTCGTCGGGCAAGTCCCGCCAGGGCGAGTTGGTGCGGTACTTCCACACGATGGCCTCGAGGGTGCGGCGATGATCGGCCCACCTCCGTCCGCGGACCGGATCGGCCAGCATCAGCGGTGCGATCCGGCCCCACATCGCACCAGTGATCACTAACCGGACAGGCACATCCGATCACCTGACCAACCCATCAAAGAGACACGCGCTAGAACGCGGAGTTGGTGAACCAGTGAGTCAGCAGGTCCTTGTCTCCGTCACGTGTGAAGACCGCCGCATCGTGGTGCAGTCGGCCGTAGACGAGCAGCAACAGATCGGCCACGTCTCCATGAACCGTTGCGTCGGCGGTTTCGGCAGCACCGGGGTTCGCGGCGAGCCCGAAGCCGTCGGACCGCAGGCGCACGAGCCAGTTTCCCTCACCGTCGGTCGCGTGGAAGCGGATGGCCTTGTCGGGGCCGCGCAGCTTGGCGACGTTGGGCGCGAAGGAGGCGGCGAAGGGCAGATTGACGAGGAACTCGTCGACCCCGTCGACCGCCAACGGGCGGTCGACGATGGGTCGGCGGCCCAGTGCCAGTTCGGCGTCGACCCGGTGCAGCAGGGTCTCGAAGAGCATCCGGCGTGCCCAGAAACGGGCGTGCTGATCGCCGCCCCATGCCCACATGGGCAGGTCCGGGTCGGTGGCCGCGAAGGCCTGCGCGGCCACGGTCGCACTGTCGGTCAGCCAGTCGGGGTACTCTTCCTGCCGCTCCGGGAGTCGCAGGTCCACCTCCCGCTTGCGCGGGGGCTCCTGGATGCGCGCGTGCAGAAGACTCGAGAACCAACGCTGGACGCTGCCGGTGTGCTTGACCAGGTCCGCCAGTGTCCAACCGGGGCAGCTCGGCACGGGGGTCGTCAGGTCGGCATCCTTGAGGGCTGCGACGAGTCGGGCGGTCTCCACCGCGATCGCGGCGCGGTGGTCGACCGGAGCGGGTCCGTGCGCGGGGCGGTCCAACGAGTTCATCTTGGGGGCCTTTCTCTGGGGGCTGGCTTGAGGTGACGGCGGGTCTGCCGCCGTCACGCGGCAGAACTTGTCGAGCTGCAGGCACTCGGTGGCGGGGTGATCCGGCTACTTCTGGCCTCACGCCCTCCGATGGTCGCACCCGCACGCGCACCCCACTCGCACGGGATCCCGCCGCTGGCTGGAGGTGCCCGGGATGGTTCGGTCGAACAACACCGTCGTCCGTGCTCGAGGTGCAGTCCTTCAGCGTTCCGTCCCTGTTGGAGCGACACGCCGGCCTCTGACGCGGACCGGGCGACCCGCATAGCTCAGCGGCCCGACTTCTCGCCCGGCGGTCCGGGCTCCGGCCCCCGCCGTCCGATCGGCAAGTGCCAGGCGATATCGACCGGCGTGCTCGAACGCCTGTCGGTACGGTCAGCCCATGGAAGACCTGCCCGAGAGCGTGGACCGCCACATCCTGGACCATCGGATCGTTGTGGCACTGAAGGCGATCATGGACACGTCCGGCTGCACGCTCCACGAAGCGATCGACATCTTCGGGGTCCGATACGAGGAGCTCCGCTGCGACCGGCCGGACGACTTCCAGGTGAGCCGCGAGGAGTACGGACGCAACGTCTACACCTGACCTGAGCTCTTCCCGCCAGTCGGGATTCGCCTGCTGGCGGGCGAAGAACTTCTGCCAGCGCTTGTGCGGGGGCAGCAGGGCGGCAAGCGTCGTCAGCAGCCTGCCCGGCGACTTCAGGGCGGTGCCGCCGGGCGTTCCGGTGAGCAGGACGTCACCGGGCTGCAGGGTCTGGAAGCGGGCCAGCAGACTGACGGCGCGGGCGGCCCGGACGATCATCTCCGTGGTGGTGCGGTCCTGCCGGGTGGCCCCAATGACCTTGAGGGCGAGCCGAAGGTCCGGCAGGCGGGCCAGGTCGTCGGCGTCGACCAGGAGCAGCCGGGGGCCCAGCGGGGTGAAGGTCGGGTACGACTTGGCCTCGTAGAACTGGGTCTTGGGCAGTTGCAGATCGCGTGCGCTGACGTCGTCGGCGACGACGAGCGCGGCGACGAACGCCGACAGGGTGGAGTCGGTGACCTCGGTACCGACCGGCAGATCGGCGCCCATCACCAGCCCGAGCTCCACCTCATAGTCCAGGAAACGCACGTGTTGTGGACGTTCGATGTCCTGGTAGGGCCCGCTGACGGACCCGGACGCCTTGCGGAAGAACGCCGGCGGAACGGCGTCCGGGTCGAATCCGGAGTCCACCGCGTGGGAACGGTAGTTGACCATCTGCGCTACCACCCGGCAGGGCGTGGTGACAGGCGACAGCAGCTCGGCCTCTCCAACCGAAACCCCGGCGTCGGGGTCACCCGTGGCGCGGGCAGCCGCCTTCTGCACCGCGGAACGGTCGGCGAGCAGGCCGGCGGTGGTGTCCGCGCCGGTGTCGACGCGGTGCAGCCGTCCTGTGCCGCTCTCCACCCACCAGCCGTCTGTGGTGCGGACGACCTGGATACTCATCGGCTCTCCTGAGTCCTGGACAGGCACCGACCGGAACTCCCGCGAGCAGCTCCAGTCAGCAGTGATGAGAGAATCAGTCCAGATGACGACCCCGTCAACAACTGTCAGTCGTGATGGAACCATCAAAATTGACGCCCTGGACATGGGTGGAGAGATGAGTATTGATCGACAGGGCAGGGCCAACCCACCCAGCCACATGCCCAACCGCGTGGACCGACGCAAGGCGCGCACCCGTGCCGCGCTGATCGCCGCCGTGAGTTGGTGTTGGGGTGGGTGCGCGCCGTGGCGACGGCTTTGGGGTCAACCGTTGGCATCCGGATAGGAGCCGTTGGCGCTCTTGGGAGGCGGCTGATCGGGTACGGCTCTCCTGCCGTTCCAGCGGAAGCGGAAGGTCTTGTTGCCGCCGGTGGGGCCGGCCAGGGCATCGTGCGGCCTGTACTGCGGGCAGGTGAAGGCCACGGATGTGCCGCCCTGGGAGATGGTGCACCCGTAGGTGGCGTCCGCCTGCCAGACCAGGGTGGTGCCTGCGAAGAGCGAGACGGCGCCGCAGTGCCCGTCCATGGAGCCGGAGCACACGGTGTAGAAGCCGCGCAGGGGACCGGGCGAGCCTGTCTTCTCGGGGCCGGTGACGATGGTCTGGTGGTCCTGGGCGAGAAGCTTGCGCACCACGGAGTAGTCAAACGGAGCCCCCGTACGCGCGGGCGAGGACGAGTGCGACTCGTCCCAGGCGCCGTCGTGAAGGGTCCACAAGGCTGCCGCGCCACCGGCGACAGCCACCGATGCGAGCCACGCAGCGAGCATCCGGAAGCGCCGCGGCCTCGGCGCGGCGGATTCCGAGGCCGACGACACAGGTGGGTCGGTGAGCGTGGGGGTCGAAGAGTCGTCGGACTCGACGCCCACCGATCGCGCGGCCTCGGCGAGGGCCTGCCGGCCACGCTGTTCCCAGCCGGGCCCGTACAACTGGTCCCCCGCGGATTCGACCTCCGTCACGAACGCCCCGGCGTCACTCGCCCCGCCCGGCAGATCTGCGGACAGACCGCGGCGCGCGAGGAGACGGAGGGACTCGGGGAACTCGCCGAGGTCAGGTGAGCCGCCAGGAGGGCGACCGTCCAGAGCCTCGTACAGGACGGCTGTCGCGGAGCTGATGTCACGCTCAGGTGAGGCGGCCGGAGTGGCCCCGCGACCCGTCAGGCCGAAGTCAACGAGTTTGGTGTCGCCCTCGGTGGAGATCAGGACGGTCTCGGTGCCGCAGGCCCGGTGCACTATGCCCAGCCGATGAGCGGCGGCCAAGCCCAGCAGCAGTCCTTTGAAGAGCGTGAGGGCAGCCTCCGGCGGCAGGGCGCCGTGGTGGAGCAGCACGGAGTGCAGGGCCGGCCCCCGGACCGGTTCCGTCACCAGTGCGGCGGTGCCGCCGTGCTCCACGTACGAGTACACGCGGGCGGTGTAAGGGGAGCGAAGGCCGGTGAGCATGGACACCTCGCCGCGGAACTGCTGCCTGAACCCGAGGTCCGCCAGCAGTCGGTCGCTCAGGTATCTGATGACCACCGGCGTGCCCGTGGCGTCGTCGACCGCGAGGACGACGCGGCCCGCGGTCCCGTCGCCCAGCTCTCGGACCTCGCGGAAGCCGGGCAGCCGCCACGGTCTGCCGAACCGGATACCTGGCGCTCGCATCGTGCCCCCAAGCCCGTGACTCGCGCTCGCGGGCCTCAGTGTGACGATCGCACAGCCGATCGTAAACCCCGCGGCCCGCGCCTGCCGGCCGGCCCGCTGCGGCTGGGCCACCCACTGGCACATGGGGCGCGACGGTGCCACGGCGTCACATCGTCATCGTCTGGAAAGAACGATTCGTTCGAGACACAGGAGCGCTACCGTGCAGCGTACCGTCGGACGGCGAAGCGAGGGGCGCGTGATCGAACTCTCCGAACTCATCAGCGAGTTGCGACGTGAACTGCAGAACGCCATGGTCACGGCAGCGGACCAGTCCCTGCGGTTCGAACTCGGTCCTGTGGAGCTGGAGACCACCGTGCTCGCGGCGAAGGAGGCCGGCGGCCGCGGAACCGTGCGCTTCTGGGTGGTGGAGGCCGGCGGCGACGGCCGCCTCACGCACAGCTCGACCCACAGGGTGAGACTCACTCTCCAGCCACGCGTGTCGGACACCGGCGAGGTCGCCTACATCCACGGCAGCGACCAGCCGGGGGAACGTTGACAGCGGGATGACGGACAACGGCGGGGTGCGGGCGACCCTGGTCGCCGAAGTCCTGGTCGAGGAGGACGGCCGACAGCCGGGGCGCCGCGGCTCCGGCTACCTCGTCTCCTCCGGTCTGGTCCTCACGGCAGCGCACGTCGTTCGCGACGCGCGGGCGATACGCGTGCGTCTGGACGCGGACCGTCCGACAGAGCGGTCCGTGGCGTCCACCGTCATCTGGCTCAACGAGCGCATCGACGTCGCCCTCCTGGTGGGGCCGACCGGCCCCGCCGTGCCCAGGGCCGCGTTCGCGGCCGTGGGTGAGCGGGACGCGACCATACGCTGTAGCGCTGTGGGATTTCCGCTGTTCAAACTCCGCCAGGACGCCGACGGATCCCGATACCGCGACGCGTGTCACGCGACGGGCACCTGCGCGCCGATGTCCAATCGCCGGGAGGGAACGCTGGAGTTGCGGTTCGCCGCTCCCCAGGCCGACCCGGACCCGACGCGCTCACCGTGGGAGGGCATGTCCGGAGCCGCCGTCTGGAGCGGCGCGCGGATCATCGGCGTCGTCGCGTCGCATCACCGTGCCGAGGGCCTGGGCAGGCTCACCGCAAGCCGGGTGGACCGGTGGCACGAGAGCCTCGACGACGACCAGCGGCGCCAACTGGAGGCCCTGCTGGGCACGGGGCTCGGTCCAGGGCGTCTCCCCCAGCTGCGAAGTGGCCCGCTGGAGACCACCACCCGCGCCGAACCGGCGGCACGGCGTCGAACCGTCTGGGCCGCCGTCGGCACCGCCACGGCGGCAGCCGTGATCGCCGTCATCGGGGTCGTGTCGGAACACGGATCGCCCTCCACCACGGCCGCCGGCTCCTCATCCGCGTCCCGCGCCGGTGCCGGCGGTGCCCATACCGCTGCTGACGACATCCTGGTTCAGAAGGCGGACTACTGCCCTCCCTACTACTACCCCGGCACGATCGCGCGGTACGTGATGCGCGCCGGATCCGACTACGCCGCGACCGCTCCCGTCGAGGGGCCGCTGGTGCTGGACATCACCAACCAGACGTCCTCGAAGGAGGCCGTCATCCTCTCCGGCATCCACATCCTGGTGCGCAGGAGAAGCCCCGCGCCGACCTCGGGAATAACCGTGCAGTACAGCGGCTGTGGCGGCGCCGTGATCGTCCGCTACTTCTCGGTCGACCTGGACGCCGCGCAGCCGAAGGTGGTCGCGGAGGCGGGAGGCGGAGCCGACGGCCACGCACCGCCCGTACGCTTCCCGTTCTCCATCACGCCAGGCGACCCGGAGATCTTCGAACTGACGGCGACGGGCACACAGGACTGCACCTTCGACATCGAGATCGACTGGATCGCAGCAGGCAGACCGGGAAAGACGATCCTCGACAACCACGGGAAGCACTTCCGCCAACTGAGAGTTGCCAAGAACCTCCCCAACTACACGTTCCCCAGCGGCCAGAACTCCCCGATTCCCGCCCCACGAGAGGAGATCGGCTGAACTCTGCCGCTCCGCACGGCTGCGACGTGGCCGGCATTCCCTCGGTGATCACCGAGCGGGGCGAGGTTCGGGGAGGTGGAGGATTACGACGGAGCGTCTCTCCCCGCCCCGGAACTGCCGCCCGTGCCGCTGAAACTGCGGGGCAGAATGCGCCGAGCAGGAACTTCACGGCCTGACGCAGGCAGTGCCGGGCGAGGTCGCCCCCCCCCGGCCCGGTTCCCGCACACAGCCGCCCTGGCCTCGTTCCCGCCACCGCTGTCAGAACATGGTGTTGTCGTTCTCGGAAGTGGGTGGCACGACCTGGAGCACGTCCCAGTGTTCGACGATCTTCCCGTCCGGGTCGAAGCGGAAGATGTCGATGCCTGCGTACTCCTCATCGGGCCAGAACTGGTGGCAGTGCAGGACGACATGGTCGCCCTCCGCGAAGGTGCGCTTGAACTCCACGCGTTTGCCGGGGTATTCCGCGGCCATGCGGACGAAGTAGTCGATGAACGCCTGCTTGCCGTCGGCGACGTGCGGGTTGTGCTACTTCTTCCGGAGCAGCCACGTGGTGCCAGCATCGTCCAAGAGCTGCACGGGCGCTTCGAGCTGATCGGGGTTCATGTGGAAGGCCTGCGTGGTGTGAGTATTCGGCATCACGACGGGTGAGGTCATCCTGGTTTTCACGGAACTGCGGTCAGAGTCTTGCGACCGTCCTCATCAGCGGCCGACGAAGGCGGTGCGGTCAGCAACCGGGAGGAGGACGTGGGCGGGGTCGTAGATACCGAGCCCCCTGCCGCACCAAACCCGAGATCAATCGAGGGAATAGTGCACGGTCGGAATAACCCCCTCCCGCCAGTAGCGGCCGGACTGCGCAGCGGATGCTGCCCCGACCCACAGCCGGACAGGGCGGGGCGCACGGGGCGGCACTTGATCACCAGCACCGTGTACAAGACTGCCCGAGATGAAGACGGCAACCACCGCTCCGAGGGCGAAATCCGCGATGCTCCCTGGGTGGCCATTGCCCCCGTCGTGAACGCCATCCGGGTCCTGGAACGCATGGTTCCGCCAGGGCGGCTGCTGTTCGACCACCACCTGTTCCTGAAGGGGGCATGGCGGCCACTTGGGTGCCACTCGTTGAATTATGGTCGTACGATAAGGTTAGGTCTGGGCGATGGCCGTCCACAGGTGAAGGAGGGCCAGTGGCGCGCTACGGGAAAGAGCACAAGCAGGCCACCCGGCAGCGCATCATCGAGGCGGCCGGACGCCGGTTCAAGCGCGACGGCATCGACGGCTCCGGGGTTGCCGTGCTCATGTCGGATGCCGGGTTGACCAACGGCGCTTTCTACGCTCATTTCGCCTCCAAGGACGACCTGGTCGTCAACGCCGTCGCACAACAACTTCGCGACTTGGCCGAGAGCCTGGACGCGATGGCGGGTGACGGCGGCGTCGAACAGCTCGTGCGCGCGTACCTCTCCGTCGAGCATCGCGACCATCCCGCGGAAGGCTGCCCGTCCGCCGCGCTGCTCGACGAGATCGGCCGGTGCGGGCAGGCGACCAAACGGGCTTACACCGACGGAGTGGTCGCCATCGCCGACGACATCGCGGCGCGCCTGGCGCCGCGCGATCCGGCGTCGCTGCGCCTTGCGGTGCTCACCGCCTATGCCGGGATGGTCGGCACGCTGCAACTGGCCCGTGCTCTGGCGGATGAACAGTTGTCGCAGGCGGTTCTCGAACAGGGCATCAGCAACGCCCTCGCCCTCCTGAGCGTGCCGAAGCCGAGCTGAGGCACCGCAGCGCCGGGGCCGTGGTCCCGCGCACAGTTACGGCTGCATGTACTGACATCGGCGCCGATCGATGCAAATCGACGGGTCGCACGCGCGCCGGGCACACGCCCCCGCCGAGCGCCGTCGGCCCGTCTGCCTGCACCCTCTTCCACCCGGGACGTCGCCCTCAGGTGCCGCCCGATCAGCCCGCTTGCCAGTCGACTCCATCCCGCATAGTATTACGAACATAATTTAATCAGCCTTGATCCACTGATGAAGGAGACTGCGGTGACGACGAACAGGCCGGTGGCGCTGGTGACAGGGGCGTCCTCAGGAATCGGGAAGGCGGCCGCCGCCGCTCTCGCCGAGGCGGGCTTCGAGGTGGTCGGGACGAGCCGCAACACCTCCGGGCTCGCCCCCACCCCGGGTGTGACGATGCTCGATCTGGACGTGACCGGCGCCGATTCGGCCACCACCGTGGTCAAACTGGTGATCGAGCGGTTCGGAGGGATCGACGTGCTCGTCAACAACGCCGGCATCGGCGCGGCGGGCGCCGCCGAGGAAAGCTCGCTCGCGCAGGATCAACGCATCATCGACGTCAACGTCTTCGGCGCCATACGCATGATGAAGGCCGTCCTGCCGCACATGCGTGCCCAGGGATCCGGGCGCGTCATCAACCTCTCGTCCGTCGTCGGGCTCGTCCCGCAGCCCTACATGGCCATCTACGCCGCCTCCAAGCATGCGATCGAGGGCTACTCCGAGTCCGTGGACCACGAGGTCCGCGAGCACGGGGTGCGGGTACTGCTGGTCGAACCCGCCCTGACCAAAACCTCGTTCGACGCGAACGCCGTGCGCTCCGACCTGCCGCTGCCCGTCTACGCGAAACAGCGCGGCGTGTTCGACCAGCTCGTCGCGGAACTGATCAAGAAGGGCGACGATCCGTCCGTCGTCGCCAAGGTGATCGTGACCGCGGCCACCGCACCGAAGCCGAAGCTGCGCTACGCCGCCGGCCCGACAGCCTCACGTGTCAGCGTGCTGCGCCGCATCGTGCCCGCCCGGGCATTCGACCGGCAATTGCGCAAGCTCAACCAGCTGCCCGGCTGACCCCTCGCACGCAGACCGCACCAAAAGGCGAACCGCACCGCCACGGTCCGCAGCCACACGGCCATCGACGCTTCGGCAACGAGAAGACCGATACACGCAAGGTGTCCTGCCGGCGGACAGTCCCGCAGGAACGCCACCGGGCAGCAGTCGCGCTCGTCGAGGCGTCGTCGCTCAACCCTCTGGCCGCGCCCAACCCCCAGCACCTGATCAGAAGAGGCAGACATGAAGATCAAAGGTTCGGTCGCCCTGGTGACCGGCGCCAACCGCGGCATCGGCAAGGCATTCGCGGAGGAACTCCTTGAGCGCGGTGCGACCAAGGTGTACGCGGCTGTACGCGATGTCGCCACGATCACCGATCCGCGGCTCACGCCCGTCGCGCTGGACGTGACGGACCCGGCGGCTGTCGCCGCGGCCGCGACCGAGCTCGCCGATGTCGCGATCGTCGTGAACAACGCCGGGATCGCCAGCGGAAACCTCGCCCTCTCCGCACCGCTCGACGTCGCGCGCAACGAGCTCGAGGTGAACTACTTCGGGCTCATCGCCATGACGCAAGCCTTCGCCCCGGTCGTGGCAGCCAACGGTGGCGGTGCCTTCGTCAACATGCTCTCGGTCGTCTCCTGGGCGGCGTACCCCGTGGCCGCAACGTACAGTGCGTCGAAGGCTGCCGCATGGAGCTACACCAACGCCGCCAGGCAGCAGCTCAAGACGCAGGGGACCGAAGTCGTCGCCGTCCACGTCGGGCCGGTCGACACGGACATGCAAGCCGGCATCGACATCGCCAAGACCCCGCCCGCCGACGTGGCCCGCAGCGCCCTGGACGCGCTGGAGACAGGTCGGCCCGAGGCCATCGTCGATGAGCTCAGTCGCAACGTGAAGTCCACGCTGCACGACGACCTGACCCTGCTGTACCCGGCCCTCGAGACGCAGTTCGCCGCGTACCTGGCGAGCTGACCCACGGGGGGTGTGCCAAGGCCGACACAGGAGTCCTCACGCAGGGGTAGCCCCGGTCGCAGCCGCCCAGTTCACTCCGGCACCTGTGGGTGAAGGTGGCGCTCACCACCTTCACAACGATCAGTCTCGTTGCGCTTCGCGAGAGGCAGGCTGTCCGCTGAGGGGGGCAGGTTGGTGGCCAGGTACCAGGTGGCCTTCTCCGGCAGGCGGGCTGGGTCGGTGGTGGCCACGACCAGTCGGCAGGGTGAGCTGGGGCCGTAGCCACTCAGGCGGGCATCGGCGGCCGCCAGGTCTCGGTGTGCCCGTCGCGGAAGTGCCGCGCCACGGGTGTCCAGTAGCCGGGACGCTTGGTATCGCGCCAGGTGTGCGGTTGGTCGGCGCGAACCCGGGCACCGCGGTGCGCTTGAGCGCGACCACGTAGGCCAGGCCCGCCTCGCGTAGTGCGAGGTACCAGCTGGGGGCTGTTCAGACACCGGATCCCAGGCGTGGCTTTTCGAGGCAGCGCGTTGCGGCTGCAGCTCAGAGATCGGTGCCAGCTCCCAACTTGCGCATCGCGCTACGCAGATACGACGTCGGTTGCGGGCAGCAACGAGGATCTCCTGCACCGCAACGGTCGGCTCGCCCGGCTCACGACCGTCGGCGCAGCGAGCTGGTGGGTCCGGGGGTGGCCGTCCAGCTGGCGAGGAGTTTGAGTCGTTCTTCGTCGGGGGTGCCCGGCTGGGCGGTGTAGATGGTCAGTGAGTGCGCTTCGTGAGCGGAGATGGGCAGGTCCAGTGGCTGATAGGTCAGTTCCAGTGGGCCGGCGTCGGGGTGGTGGAAGCGTTTGACTCCGCCGTGGTGGATGCGCACGTTGTGGGCGGCCCACCGGGTGCGGAATTCGGCGCTGATGGTGGACAGCTCGCCGACGAGTTCACGCAGTGCCCTGTCATTGGGATAGCGGCCGGCTTCGGCGCGCAGCAGTGCGACGGTGGTGTTGGCGGCGCGGTCCCAGTCCTCGACGAAGTCGTGGGCCGCGTCGTCGAGGAAGTAGTACCGGGCGAAGTTGGGGAGGCTGCGCTCGCCGGTGGTGCGACTGTCGAACATCGGAGCGAACAGGGCGCGGGCCAGGGCGTTGGTGGCCACGATGTCCAGGCGGCCGTTGCTGACGAAGGCTGCGGACAGCGTCATGGAGTCGAGGAGCCACTGGACGCGGGGCGGGACGTCGACGGCCTTGCGGCGGCGCCGGGGTGCGGGGCTGGGATGGGCGGCTTTGGCCAGGTCGAACAGGTAGATGCGTTCGTCCTCGCTCAGCTGCAGAGTGCGCGCCACCGCGTCGAGGACATCCTCGGACACGCCGCTGATGTGGCCCTTCTCCAGCCGCGTGTACCACTCGGTGCTCACCCCGGCGAGAACGGCGACCTCCTCACGGCGCAGCCCGGGCACCCGGCGCCGGCCGCTGGTGGGCAGGCCGACCTGCTCGGGGGTGAGCTGGGCGCGCCGGCGGGCGAGGAAGTCACGGATGTCGGCGCGGTTCTCGGAGCGGCTTTCCATGCTTCCCACGCTACGGCCCGCAATCCCCGGCAGGGGGGTCGAGCTTGTACCCCCTATAAACGCAGCCTCCCGCGCGGGCGGAAGGAGCGGTTTCGTGGGACGCGCACCCCGATCTCGATCGCTGCGGAGATGATGCATGACCACGCGAGGAGGAGCCCTCCACGCCCCCGCCGATGTAAGCGCCAGTGACCGCGGGCGGTCGCCCACCCGGCTTCCGCTCGTCGTGTACGTCCTGGCGCTGGGCACATTCCTGATGGGCACGACCGAGTTCGTAGTGGCGGGCCTGCTGCCCGAGATAGCGGACGATGTGCAGGTCAGCGTGGCGCGAGCCGGACTGCTGATCACGGTCTTCGCCCTAGGGATGATCGTCGGCGCGCCGCTGATGGCGATGCTGACGCTGCGGCTGCCCCAGCGGCTGACCCTGATCCTTGCTCTGGGCATCTTCGCGGCCGGACACGTCATCGTCGCGCTCGGCTCCAGCTTCACCCTGCTGCTGAGCGCACGGTTCCTGACAGCGCTGGCAACAGGGGCTTTCTGGGCGGTGGCCAACGTGGTGGCCACCCGTGCCGCCGGTCCCGCCGCGAGTTCCCGCGCTCTGGGCGTCGTGGGCGCCGGCGCGATGCTCGCCAACGTCGTTGGTGTGCCGCTGGGCGCCTTCGCCGGACAGCTCATGGGCTGGCGGGGACCGTTCTGGGCCCTGGCCGTCTTCGGAGCGGCCGCCATGGCGCTCATCGCCCGCCAGGTTCCGCACGACACCGACGGCGGCCAGGCGATCTCCGTGCGCTGCGAGCTGGCGGCTCTGCGCTCGGGGCGCCTGTGGCTGGCGCTGGCGGCCTGCGCGACCACGACCGGTGGCGTGCTGTCGACGTACACCTACATATCGCCGCTGCTGACCGACCGGGCCCATCTGGCCGCCGATCTGGTGCCGCTGGTGCTGGTCGGTTTCGGTGTGGGGGCCCTGGGAGGTTTCCTGGTGGGAGGCCGACTGGGGGACCACCGTCCGCACGCGACGACGATCGCGGCCCCCGCGGTGACCACCGTCCTGCTGCTGGCGATCTGCCTGCTGTCCACCCACGCTGCGCCTACGGTCGTCCTGATCGCCCTGCTGGGCCTGTTCGGTCTGGGGGCGAACCCGGTGCTCATTTCCCTGGGAGTGCGCTTCGCGGGCCAGGCCCCGACCCTGGGGTCAGCACTGACCGTGTCGGCGTTCAACCTCGGCACCGCCATCGGTTCCTGGATCGCCGGACTCGCCCTCGACTCCTCCTTGGGCGCCACGGGCCCTGCCGTCATCGGCACCGTCATTGCGGCATTGACCCTCATCCCCACGATCGCCATCGCATTTATCCAGCGCCGGCGCTCGCCGGCGTGAGTCCCACCAACCCCGTAGGTCGCGGCACTGCCGTGCCGTCCCGGACACGAACTGGCGCTGTAGGCGCCGGCACAACAGAGCAAGGAGATCCACCATGCGTGGAGTAGTGATGTACACGGCCGGCGACGTCCGGGTGGAGGAGCGCGAGGATCCGAAGATCGTCGAGCCGACCGACGCCATCGTGAGGCTCACCGCGACCTGTATCTGCGGCTCCGACCTGTGGCCGTACCGCGGCATCGAGCCCGCCGACCACCAGGTCATGGGCCACGAGTACGTGGGCGTCGTGGAGGAGATCGGCTCCGAGGTCAGGAACGTCAAGGTGGGCGACTTCGTCGTCGGATCGTTCGTCATCTCCGACAACACCTGCGAGATCTGCCGGGCCGGGTTCCAGTCCAAGTGCGTGCACGCCGAGTTCGTCTCGCAGACGATCGGCACCCAGGCAGAGAAGGCCCGCATCCCGCACGCCGACGGCACCCTCGTCGCCACCCCCGGCCAGCCCGATCCCGAGCTGATCCCCTCCCTGCTGGCCGCCTCCGACGTGCTCGGCACCGGCTGGTACGCGGCCGTCGCCGCCGAGGCCGGGCCCGGCAAGACCGTCGCGGTCGTCGGCGACGGCGCGGTCGGCCTGATGGCCGTCCTCGCCGCCAAGCAGCTCGGTGCCGAGCGGATCATCGCGATGTCGCGTCACCCCGAGCGGCAGAAGCTGGCCCGCTACTACGGCGCCACCGACATCGTCGAAGAGCGCGGCGAGGAGGGCATCGCGAAGATCAAGGAACTCACCGGTGGGCTCGGCGCGCACTCGGTCGTCGAGGCGGTCGGCACCCAGGAATCCTTCATGCAGGCCGTCGGCGCCACCCGCGGCGGCGGGCACCTGGGCTACGTGGGCGTGAACTACGACGTGAAGATCCCCGGGATCGAGCTGTTCTTCGCCGGCATCCACACGCTTGGCGGTCCCGCTCCCGTGCGCCGCTTCCTGCCCGACCTGATCCAGCTCATCTGGGACCGCGAGATCGACCCCGGCAAGGTCTTCGACCTCACCCTGCCGCTGGAGCAGGCCGCGGAGGGCTACAAGGCGATGGACGAGCGGCGTGCCACAAAGGTGATCCTCACCTTCTGACCCAGCCTTTCGTTCCCCTTCTTCGCCCGCTCCACCCCACCGCAACAGAAGTTTCCGGCTGGGGAGTTGGGACTCTCCAGCCGGTTGCGGCCTCCCATGGCGCGACATGCCGCGTGGGAGGGCGACGATGCCCTGTGCCTGGTCATCCCGTCCTGCGGCGACGGCGATCTCACCCAGTCGTTTTCCTGCGCACGGCTGATCCGTCCACGATGTGAAGGCGTACATACGTCTGCTGATCCCTCTGAATTCGCATCTCCTCCCCCCACCGGATCCAGTGAGTCGTCCTCGGCGCCCAGTCGGCGCGCGTTCATCGCCACCAGTAACGCGGTCGGTGGCGTCGTCGTCGCGGGCGGTGTGGTCGGCGCGACCATCCTCGCCGATCCTGAGGAGGCGAGCGCCGTGGGGGCGTCTCCCTCCAGCCGGGTCTCCCTGACGGTCAACGGCACCCGCAGGACGGTGACGGTCGACAACCGCACCTCGCTGCTGGACCTGTTGCGCGAGCACCTCGACCTGACCGGGTCGAAGAAGGGATGCAACGCAGGGGCCTGCGGGGCGTGCACCGTGCTGGTCGACGGGCGTCGGGTGAACTCCTGTCTGACGCTCGCGGTGCGGCTGGAGGGCGCCGAGGTCACCACCATCGAGGGCCTGACCGAGGGAGACGAACTCCACCCACTGCAAAAGGCGTTCATCGACGAGGACGCCTTCCAGTGCGGCTACTGCACACCGGGGCAGATCCTCTCCGGTGTCGGCTGCATTCAGGAGGGCCACACCAACTCACCGGAGGAGATCCGCGAGTGGATGAGCGGCAACATCTGCCGCTGCGGCTGCTACGTCAAGATCGTGCGCGCGGTCGAGCAGACCGCCGGCCGGAAGTAGGCGGCTCCCGTGCATCCCTTCTCCTACACCCGCGCCTCCGACACCCGGGAAGCCCTCAACGCCGGACGCGCAGGCGGCCGTTACCTCGCCGGCGGCACCACCCTCGTCGACCTGATGCGAGAGACGGTCGAGCGACCCGAGACGCTCGTCGACATCAGCAGCCTGCCGCTGCGCGAAGTCACCGTCACCGAGCGCGGGGGCCTGCGCATCGGCGCGCTGGTGAGCATGGCCGAGGCGGCTGCCCTTCCCAAGGTGCACACCCTGTCCCCGGTCGTCTCCCAGTCGCTGGAGCTGAGCGCGTCGGCCCAGCTGCGGAACATGGCGACCATCGGCGGCAACATCATGCAGCGCACCCGGTGCACGTACTTCCGGGACGTGACCGCCGACTGCAACAAGCGTGAGCCCGGCTCGGGTTGTGCCGCCCTGCACGGCTACAACCGCACGCACGCCATCCTCGGCGCCTCCGACGCCTGCGTGTCCACCCATCCCTCCGACGTGGCCGTGGCCTTCGCGGCACTGGAGGCGACCGTGCACCTGCTGGGCCCGGACGGGGAGCGCAAGGTGCCTCTCGCCGACTTCCTGCTGCGACCCGGCACCACCCCGGACCGCGAACACGCCGTCCATGAAGGCGAATTGATCACGGCGGTGGAGATCCCCGCCCTGCCTCGGCCACTGAAATCTGGCTATCTGAAGGTGCGCGACCGGCAGTCCTACGAGTTCGCCCTAACCTCGGCCGCTGTCGTTCTGCACGTGCGCGGCGCAGTGATCCGCGAGGCCAAGGTCGCCGCCGGCGGAGTGGGCACCGTGCCGTGGAAGCTGCCCGCCGTCGAGCGAGCCCTCCTCGGCGAACGCCCTTCCGATGCCCTGTGGAAAGCCGCCGCCGCGCAAGCGGCGCACGGGGCCCGCCCGCTGGAACACAACCGGTTCAAGGTCGAACTCCTGAAGCGGACCGTCGAACGTCAGCTGCGCATCATAGGAGGTACCAAGTGAGCCCCCAGCCGCAGGCAGCCGTGGGCGCACCACTGTCGAGGGTGGACGGTCCTCTGAAGGTCACCGGCAGGGCACGGTACGCCGCCGAATTCGACGTCGACGGGGTGGTGCACGCAGCCATCGTCGACGCGAGCATCGGCCGCGGCCGCATCACCTCCATCGACACCGGCGCAGCCGAAGCCCAGCCGGGCGTCCTGCGAGTGATCCATCACGGCAACGCTCCGAAACTGCCGTACCGCGACAACTCCAACGGTTCGAACAACCCGGAAGGCCGCAGGCTGCGGGTCTTCCAGGACGACAAGGTTTTCTTCCACGGCCAGCCCGTCGCCGTCGTGGTCGCCACCACCCTGGAGGCCGCGCAGCACGGCGCGAGCCTGATCGAGGTCCGCTACGACGCCGAACAGCCCTCGACCGACCTGACCGGGGCCACGGCGGATGAACCCACCCTCTACACGCGCGGCGACGCCGAGACCGCTCTGCGTGACGCGGCGATACGGATGGACCTCACGTACCGCATGACTCGCAACCACCACAACCCGATGGAGACGCACTCCACCATCGCCCGCTGGGACGGTGACAAGCTGACCGTGTGGGACAAGACGCAGTGGGTGGTGGGCACCCAGACCGAGCTCTCCACGGTGTTCGATGTGCCGCTGGACTCCGTGCGGGTCATCAACCCCTTCGTCGGCGGCGGCTTCGGCAGCGCCTCCCGCTGCTGGCCGCACACGGTCGTCGCCGCGCTGGCCGCCCGCGAGCTGAAACGTCCCGTCAAGCTGGTCCTGACCCGGCGGCAGCAGTACTTCGGTACCGGCTTCCGGCCCAGGTACGAGTACCGGCTGCGCCTGGGCAGCGACCGGCGGGGCCGTCTGCAGGCCACGGTCCACGAGATCGACGCGGAGACCTCGTCGTACGAGACGTTCAAAGAGAACATCATGCTCGCCGGCCAGATGTTCTACAGCACGCCGAACGTCAGCCAGGCGTACCGGACAGTGCCGCTGGACGTGAACACCCCGCTGTGGATGCGCGGTCCGCGCTTCGCGAACGCGTCCTTCGCCATCGAGTCGGCCATGGACGAACTCGCGCACCGGCTGCGTACCGACCCGATCGAGCTGCGCCTGCGCAACGAGCCGGCCGAAGACCAGTCGAACGGCCTGCCCTGGTCCACCCGCCGGCTGCGCGAGTGCTACACCGTGGGCGCCCGCGAGTTCGGCCGGCACCGCCGCAACTCCAAGCCCCGCGCGGCCCGTGACGGCGACTGGCTGATCGGTCTGGGCATGGCAGCGGCCGTGTACGACCCCGACGGCCAGGCGGCCGAGGCCCGGGCCCGACTGAACATGGACGGCACCGCGGTCGTCGAGGCCGCCGCCAGTGACATGGGCCCGGGCACCTACACCTCGCAGACTCAGGTCGCCGCCGACGCGCTCGGGCTCGCCGTGCGCGCGGTCGACTTCCGCCTCGGCGACTCCCTGTATCCCAAGACCCCGGCACACGGCGGCTCATCTCCCCGAGCCGGATCTTCTCTTCCTGCGTGCCGCCACCGGCCTCGCGGTTCGCTTCCGCCAGGGACAGGATGTCGTCGTGGTCAGCCATGATCAGGCGGAGCACGTTCTCTTCGTCGTGGTTGGCCTTGATGTTGTACTCCGCTGTGCCGTCCAGGGCCCGCAGCCGCTCAAGGAGGTGCTCCGCTCGTTCGGCGAGCACCCGGGTCACCGTGTCGTCGTCCGGGGAGGCGCTGCCGAAGCGCATCGGCAGGACCACGCCGACCGCTCCGGCTTCGTGAAGTACGCGCTGGTGGGCGAGCAGATCACGGCGTTTGGGCCGCAGCCGATCGGGGGCGTCACTGACGATCGCGGCCACGTCGCCCTGGCGCAGCACGCGTACCGGCCGCGGAGGGTCTCCGATGCCCTCCAGGTCCTGGCCAAGGGGAGAGTGTGAGGCGCGGACGATCCCGTAGACGTAGACGCTCATCTGTCATTCCCCTCTCCCACGCGCCGCCCGGTCGCCCTGCCGCTCCCGGCCGTCGTGACGTGCCCGCTGGAAAGCACCGGACTCCTCGGCGCCGGGCAGGGCTTGCCTGGTCTTGCCGTGGGCGCCGGACTGCGTGAGCTCCGTGAGTCCGGCCGGTTTGCCCGGCCCCGCTTCCAGATCGAGGCGGTTGCACGCCTCGGCGAAGCGGAGGTACGTGTCGACGCTGGCGACGACGACCCGTACGTCGATCTTGAGTATCTCGATCCCGAGCAGAGAGACCCGCACGCACGCGTCGATCACCAGTCCGCGGTCGAGAATGAGTTCCAGTACGTCATAGAGGCCACTGGAACCGCCTCCGCCGCCCTGCTGTGTCGCGATGGTCATCGCGACCAACCCCTTGTTCGTCTGCCTCTGTACGGTCCCGTCGACGCCGTCCCTCGCTGCGACACAGGCTTCCAAGGTCGAGTAGCCGCCACCACCTGCGCCCAAACGCACGGACGAGCGGGTCAAACCCCGCAGCACCGCGTCCGTCTGCGGCTGCGACCAATCCACACCGCACGCCCTGAAGTCGCCTGCTCGGGGTACTCGCGCCCTCATCGGATGGCCGGGCCCATGACGCAGTCCGGCCCGCACGAACTGAAAGGGACAGGAGGTGACCGCCGTGTCGAGCACGCAGCCGCACCATGCAGGGCCTGGGCCCAGTGCGGACCGCTTGGGCCAGGAGCCGGTGGGCGAGCTGGTGCAGCGCGCCTCGCAGCAGCTGACCGAGCTGATGCGCGGCGAACTGCGCCTGGCGCAGGCGGAGATGAAGGAGAAGGGCAAGCGCTACGGCAAGGGAGGTGGCCTGTTCGGCGGCGCAGGCATGGTCGGCTTCCTGATGGCGCAGGCGCTGGTCGCCACCGTGATCGCCGCGCTGGCGGTGGCGCTGCCGGTGTGGGCAGCTGGGCTGATCGTCACCGCGGTGCTGGGTGTGATCGCCGCGGTGCTGGCCATGAGTGGAAAGAAGCAGGTCGACCAGGCCGCGCCGCCCACGCCCGAGCAGACGGTCGAGAACGTGAAGGCCGACATGGCCGAGATCAAGGAGAGTGCGCACCGATGACCCAGCCGCCCCACGACGAACCCACCGCCGCCGGCCCCGAGGAACTGCGCGAGCAGGTCGAGCAGACCCGCACCGAGCTCGGAGAGACGGTCGAGGCGCTTGCGGCGAAGACCGACGTCAAGGCACGCGCCCAGGAGAAGGCCGCCGAGGTCAGGGAGCAGGCTACGGCGAAGGCCGGCGAGCTGAAGGAACAAGCCGCCCTCAAGGCCGGGGAGCTGAAGGGGAAGGCCGCTGACCTGGCCCACCAGGCACAGGATCGGCTGCCCGATCCAGTCAAGGACAAAGCCGTCCAGGCTGCCGGGCACGCCCGGGCCAAGGCCGCCCAGGCCGGTCAGTTGTGGGAGGAGAAGGCGCCCGAGCCGGTGAGGGAGAAGACGGCCCAGGGAGCGCGGCTGGCGCGAGACAACCGCAAGGTGTTTCTGGCTGCGGCAGGTGCGGCCGTCGTGGTGTGGCTGGCCTGCCGCCGCCGGAAGGGCTGAGCCGGTGAAGGCATCGAAGATCGCCTACAAGCCGGTCGGTCTCGCGCTCGGGGCCGTCAGCGGCATGGCCGCGGGAGCGCTGTTCAAGCAGACGTGGAAGATGCTGGGCCATGACGAGGACGCTCCGGACGCCACCGACGAAGACCGCTCCTGGCGCGAGGTGCTGCTCGCGGCCACGCTCCAGGGCGCGATCTTCGCCGGAGTCAAAGCGGCCGTCGACCGTGCCGGCGCCACCGCCGTCCGCCGCCTGACCGGAACCTGGCCCGGCTGATGTGCATAAGGCGGTGGGAGGGCTGGTAGGACACGGATACGAGCCCTCCCCTGCCCCGGCCAGCACCCGTACGAAGGACCCTTCACAGCCATGTCCGATCAGCATGCGGCTACCGCGCTGACCGCCGCAGCAGTCATCGCCACGATCTTGGTCGCCCGGGCAGCCATCCTCCATCAGGGCGATCGAAAGCGTATCCAGCGCGTGGCAAGCCTCGTGCGCCCTCGCACCGCACCTCGCGCCGGCAGGGCCGCGTCATCTGCGGAATCGCTCTCGGACGCTGCCTCCTGCGCGGTGCGAGAGGCTGAACAGCACGTCCACCACTGCTGGCAGCAAGTCCAGACGCGCGCCGACCCGTCCGAGTGACCCACGCGTGGGCGCACTCGGCGCATGCACGCAGCGGTGGCGGGCGGCGGCGCATACGGGCGATAGCGCTGGTGGAGGCTGAGGCTCAGATAGAACGGCCCACCCGGCGCCGAGCGCGCGGATCTGCTCCTCAGCGAATCCACGGTGGAACGAGTCCTTGATGGCAGCCCGGTGCGAGGCCGTCCCGCCGGGAGCGCTCGCCGCCCCGACGCGCACGACTGCGTGCCCGAGCGGCGCAGGGGGTGGCGGCCTTCGAGTGCGACGTAGAGGGTCATGGCCAGGGACCACAGGTCGGAGGCGGGGCCGCCCTCGTGGCCGCGTATGCGCTCGGGCGCCATGTACTCGGGGGAGCCGATCAGCGATCCGGCCGCGGTCAGCGCCGTGGCGTCGTGCAGGGTCGCGATGCCGAAATCGGTGAGTACGGGTGTGCCGTCGGCGCGCAGCAGGATGTTGCCGGGTTTGACGTCGCGGTGCTGGATCCCGCCCGCGTGGGCGGCGCGCAGGGCCGCGAGCACGCCGCGCCCGATCCGTGCGGCCTCCGGCACGCCGAGCGGGCCGGAAGTCAGCCGGTCGGCGAGGCTGCCGCCGTGGACCAGTTCCATCACCAGGTAGGGATGCGGGTACTCGGCGGTGTCGATGATGTGATGGATCGTCACCACGTTGGGGTGCTGGAGGCGGGCCAGAGCCCGCGCCTCGCGCAGCACCCGCTCGCGCACCGTGCGGGCGCCCTCGGGGTCCGCGGCGGCGATCGCCGGATCGGCGGGGCGGACTTCCTTCAGCGCCACCTCCCGGTCCAGGGCGGTGTCGTACGCCCGCCAGACCACTCCCATGCCCCCGCCGCCGAGTTGCTGCAACGGCTCGAAACGGCCGTCGATCAGCTCCCGTTGTGCCCCTCCATGATTCATGGCGGTCATCGTAGAGCCCGCCGGCGCAACGCCGTTGGGTTACGAGCTGGTTGCGGCCGCCTGCGTGGATCTTGGAACCGTGCGGGTGCCGGCGGCATCTTCTCTTGCGGACATCCGGTCGCGGGGGCGGGCGGAGCATGGCAGTGGGGGACGGCGTGCCTGTTTCTGCTGGTGTGGGCTCATTCGGCGTGGTGTTCGGGGTCGTCGGGCTGCTTTTCGCGTCGATCGGGGTGGCCCTGGGCGTGATGCTCGTGCGGCGTCGGGCGAGAGTCCGCCGCTGCTCCGCGAAGGGCTGGTGGCTGAGGGCGTAGTCCTGGACACCTACCTGTACGTCCATGGTCAGCAGCATGTGACCACCTCGCGGCGCGCGATCATCGCCTTCAGGGCCGCCGATGGTGCGGAGCACCGGATCGACGACTCTTCCCGCCGCACGCGCCTGGCGGGAGATCGTGTCCTGGTGCGCTACCTGCCCGGGGCGCCGGAGCGGGCGGTGGCCGCGGACGCCGCCTTCAGCGGATCGTCCGCGCTGATGTTGCTGCCGCTTGCGTTCCTCGGGGTGTTCGTGTTCCTCGGGCTGTTCTTCGCGGTGATGGGCTTCGGCATGGCCCACTTCGGCTTCACCGGCTCCGCGTCCCCGGCCCCGTGAGAGGTGCTCTCGCAGGGGCGGCCGAGTAGCCGCGCTCGGCAGTCTCTTTCAGTCCACGTCCCAGTCGTCGGGGTCCACCCATCCGATCAGCGAGAGCTCCAAGCCGGTGAGCATGGACACCGCAAAGGCCGCCGGTGAAACAACCAGGGTGCCGACCAGTACCGACAGGAAGCCGTGCACATGGAAGTCCAGTCCCCACCAGTGCGAGACCCAGTACGTCAGCCAGAACGCCGGAAGCGACGAAGCGGTGGTCACCGCTATGACTGTCATCAGTGAATTCGGCAGCCACGCCATCAGAGCGACCGACGCCATCAGCAGCGCGTAGATCGCGGCGACCTGCAAAGAGGTGAGGATCTGGTGTCCGGTGCCGCCGGATAGGGAGATCCCGTCGCTGATCCAGGCGGCCACCCATATACAGAGGACGGTGGCGACAACCATCAGGCGGACGAACTCGACCAGCGCCGACGCGGGATGACGTGGACCTGTTCGAGACTTGCCGTCGGAGCTCCACCACCCGATCTTCTTGAGTCCGATCGCGGCGAACGAGATCACTATGAGGGTCACCGGCGAAACGGCCAGTGCGCCGATCACCACCGCCGTGAAGCCGTGCACATGGAAGTCCAGTCCCCACCAGTGCGAGACCCGGTACGTCAGCCAGAACATCAGAAGCGACAGACCGGCAGTGACCCAGAACGGCTCTGACAGCACCGCCACCGGACTGGCCAACGCCATCAGCACCACGTAGATCACGGCAACCAGCAACGCGGTGAAGATCTGGTGTCCCGTGCCGCCGGAAAAGCTGAGCCCGTCGCTGAGCCAGACGGCCACCCCCATACAGAGTCCGGTGAAGAGGGCCAGCCCGAGGACGGCCACCAGTACCGCCGCCGCCAACAAAAGAATCATGGCGTGATCATGGCGATGCGTGTGGAGCTCATGAAGGCCTGTGGGACTGCTGTTACCGGCGTGCTACAGCACCGTCGCATTCGTCGCGGCCCTGGCCGCCACGCTTCCGCGAGCTGTTTGGCCAGCCGTTCTTCAAGCGGGTCCAGCTCCGCGCCTCGGGCGGTGATCCGTTCCAGCAGTTCGGGATCGAGGCATGCCTGGGGTGTGAGAGCTGGGGCCTAGCACCGGCTGAACGTCTCATCCGACAGTCCCCTGTAATGTGGGCTTGTCCAGGGCGGCTCGGCATCCATGGAGCAGATCATCTCTACCGAAAGTGCCCCGCAATCCCAGCCCGATACAGCAACGCGTGGTGTTGATGAGCGCGCACTGACTCCAGGCTCTGTGACCGCTCTGCTGGTGACGGCCGCTCTTGCCTATGCCTTGGACCTCGGCAGCAAACTTGTGGCTGTCTCGCGGCTGGAAGGTCAGGAGCCCGTTGCCATAGCGGGCCGCGTGCTCACGCTCCAGGTGTTCCGTAACTCGGGTGCGGCTTTCAGTTCGGGCCAGGCCTTCACTGGTGTGTTCACGGCGATCTCGGCCGCGGTTGTCGTGGTCATCGCGCGTGTCGCGCACAGGCTTCAGAGCCTTCCGTGGGCTGTCGCTCTGGGCCTGTTGCTTGGGGGCGCGCTCGGCAATCTGACTGACCGGATCTTCCGGGCGCCCGGGGTCTTCCGTGGGCACGTCGTCGACTTCATCTCCGTTGAGCACTTCGCGGTGTTCAACCTCGCCGATTCGGCCATTGTCTGCGGCGGTGCCCTGGTGGTCCTCCTGTCGTTCCTGGGCACTTCCCTGGACGGCTCGGCCTTGCAGGATCGGCGCGACCGGAGCATTCGCGCTCCGCGATGAGATGCTCCGGACCCGCGAGATGGACTGCCGTGCAGCGGCGTTGAGCTCCTCGATCAGCGCATCCTGCAGCGCCGCGCCCTGCGGGTACCCACACGGGAACTCGCCTCAGCACTCGGGGGGTCCCGTCGAACCATCACCCGAGACCTGAACTGGCTCCGCGACGCCGGTCTGCCGGTCACCGCACACCCCGGCCGCCTCGGAGGCGTGACCATGCCGCCCGGATCCGGACTCGACCTCACGCGACTCACACCGGACGAGCGGGACCCTTTTGTCGCTCATCGGGCTGGACGAGAAGCAACGTGCGGAGCTCGACGCACCGGTCGAAAGCCGACGCGCGCTCTCCAAGATCGCGGCCGCACAGCCACGTCGGGTCCATGAGCTCCTGGCGCTCGCCGACGTGCTGCACGTGGACAGCAGCCCCTGGCGCCAGGCACGAACTTCCGGCCCGACTTCGGCCTCGCTGATCGGCGCGGTACGACGAGGTGGAGTTCGAGACCGTGCCGCCCGAGATCTGAGGTCCCGGGCCCCGCCCGTCCCAGGCGGCCATGGCCGGAAGGCCCTGCCACCCGGGAGCTGAGCCCCCGCTCCCGCCCGTCAGGAAGTGGCCTCGGCCGGCAGGTCCGGCGTCTCCTGCGCACGCTGCGGTGCCGTCGGCACGCTGAGCACCATCGTGAGGCCGCCGCCGGGGGTGTCCTCGGCGCTCAGGGTGCCGCCCATGGCCTCCGCGAAGCCGCGGGCGACGGCGAGGCCGAGTCCGACGCCGTTGCCGCGCGGGGAGTCGCCGTAGCGCTGGAAGGGTTCGAAGATGCGGTCCTTGGCGTCGTCGGGAACGCCGGGGCCCTGGTCCACCACGCGTATTTCGACGCGGTCGGCGATGGCGCTGGCCGAGACGAGGACCTTCTCCTGCGGTGGGCTGTACTTGACGGCGTTCTCGACGACGTTGGCGACGGCCCGCTCCAGCAGTCCCCGGTCCACGTGGACCATGGGCAGTGTCTCGGGGACGTCCAGCTCCACGCTGTCCTCGGGCACGCCGCCGAGGGCCATGGGGACGACCTCGTCGAGGTCGGTCTCGCGGATGATCGACGTGACGGTGCCGGTCTGGAGCCGCGACATGTCGAGGAGGTTGCCGACCAGGTTGTCGAGGCGGTCCGCTCCCTCTTCTATGGCCTCCAGCAGGTCTGCCTGGTCCTCCTCGGACCACTCGACGTCGTCGGAGCGCAGGGAGGTGACGGCCGCCTTGATGCCCGCGAGGGGGGTGCGCAGGTCGTGGCTGACGGCGGCGAGCAGTGCGGTGCGGATGCGGTTGCCTTCGGCCAGTTCCTTGGCCTGGTCGGCCTCCTGCCGCAGGCGCTGGCGGTCGAGTACTACGGCGGCCTGGGCGGCGAAGGCGGCGAGCACCCGACGGTCGGCGGCCGGCAGCACGCGTCCTGAGAGCGCCAGGGACATGTGGTCGCCGACCGGTACGTCGACGTCGGCGCCGTCGGGGTCCTGGCAGGGTCTCGGTCCCACGCTGCCCGCACAGGTCCACGGATCGGTCTCGCCTGCCCGTTCCAGCAAGGCCGCCGACTCCATGCCGAACGTCTCGCGCACGCGCTCCAACAGCTCCTCCAGGCTGGTCTCGCCGCGCAGCACGTTGCCCGCGAGGAAGGACAGGATCTCGGACTCGGCGCGCAGCCGGGCGGCCTGGTGCGTGCGCCGGGCCGCGAGGTCCACCACCGAGGCGACGGAGACGGCGACCCCTACGAAGATGGCGATGGCGACGATGTTCGTCGGGTCGGCGATCGTCAGGGTGTGGACGGGCGGGGTGAAGTACCAGTTGAGCAGCAGGGAGCCCACGACCGCCGAGGCCAGCGCCGGCAGCAGCCCGCCGGCCAGGGCCGCCGCCACCGTCAGGGTGAGGAACAGCAGCATGTCGTTGGCAAGGCCGACGCTCGGGGTGGCGCTCGTGAGGAGCCAGGTGAGGAGGACCGGGCCGAGCACGCCGACGAGCCAGCCCCACATGACCCGGGCCCGTCCGAGCCGCGCTCCGCGTGCCACCGGCAGTCCGCGGCCCTTGCCGACCTCGTCATGGGTGATGAGGTGGACGTCGAGGTCGGGGCCGGAGTCGCGGGCGACGGTGGCGCCGACGCCGGGCCCGAAGGCGTACTGCCAGCTCCGGCGACGCGACACACCCAGGACGATCTGGGTGGCGTTCACCCCGCGGGAGAAGTCCAGCAGCGCGACCGGGATGTCGTCGCCGACGACCTGGTGGAAGGTGCCGCCCAGGTCCTCGACGAGGGTGCGCTGGACGGCGAGTTCCTTCGGGGAGGCGGCGGTCAGGCCGTCGCTGCGCGAGATGTAGACGGCCAGCACCTCGCCGCCGGCGCCCTTCTCGGCCAGCCTCGCCGCCCGGCGGATCAGGGTGCTCCCCTCGGGGCCGCCGGTCAGGCCGACGACGATCCGCTCGCGCGAGCCCCAGATGGTCGAGACATGGTGCGCGCTGCGGTACTCGGTCAGATACGCGTCGACCCGGTCGGCCACCCACAGCAGCGCCAACTCCCGCAGCGCGGTGAGGTTTCCGGGCCGGAAGTAGTTGGACAGGGCCGCGTCGACCTTGTCCGGCTTGTAGATGTTGCCGTGCGCCATACGGCGGCGCAGCGCCTGCGGCGACATGTCGACCAGCTCGATCTGGTCGGCGCGGCGTACCACCTCGTCGGGCACGGTCTCCCGCTGCCGCACCCCCGTGATCGACTCCACGACATCGCCGAGGGACTCCAGATGCTGGATGTTGACGGTCGAGACGACGTCGATCCCTGCTGCCAGCAGCTCCTCGACGTCCTGCCAGCGCTTGGTGTTGCGGGAGCCGGGGATGTTGGTGTGGGCGAGTTCGTCGACCAGCGCGACGGCGGGAGCGCGCCGCAGCACGGCGTCCACGTCCATCTCGGTGAAGGTGCTGCCCCGGTACTCGATCTCCTTGCGCGCGATTTCCTCCAGGCCGTGCAGCATCACCTCGGTGCGTGGCCGGTGGTGGTGTTCCACGAACGCGACGACACAGTCGGTGCCGCGCTCGATCCTTCGGTGGGCCTCGGAGAGCATGGCGTAGGTCTTGCCGACGCCGGGCGCCGCGCCGAGGTAGATCCGGAGCTTTCCGCGTGCCATGTCATCCCTCGAAGCGGTAGCCCATGCCGGGCTCGGTGATCAGATAGCGGGGGTGGGAGGGGTCCGTCTCCAGTTTGCGGCGCAGCTGAGCCATGTAGACGCGCAGGTAGTTGGTCTTGGTGCTCTGGGAGACGCCCCAGACCTCCTGCAGGAGGTGCTTCTGCGTGATCAGCCGGCCGGGGTTGGTGACCAGGATCTCCAGGAGGTGCCATTCGGTCGGGGTCAGCCGTACGTCCCGTCCGTCCCGGACCACCTTCTTGGCGAACAGGTCGATGCTGAAATCTCCGGTCTCGACCAGTGTCGTCTCCGGGACGAGCGGAGTGTCCTCGGTGCGGCGGACGGCCGCCCGCAACCGGGCGAGGAGCTCGTTCATGTTGAACGGCTTGGTGATGTAGTCGTCCGCGCCGGCGTCGAGCGCGGCGACCTTCTCCTCGGACCCCTGCCGCGCGGACAGCACCAGGATCGGCACCCGGGTCCAGCCGCGCAGGGCCTTGATGACGTCGACGCCGTCCATGTCGGGCAGTCCGAGGTCGAGCATCACCACGTCGGGCTGGCGGGCGGCGGCCAGCCGCAGTGCCGTGGCCCCGTCGGGCGCGGCGTCGACGCCGTACTTCCGCGCCTGCAGGTTGATCACGAGGGCCCGCACGAGCTGCGGGTCGTCCTCCACCACCAACACCCTGGTCATGGGTGCGTGCCCTTCCTGTCGTACGCCGGGCCCGGCGGCACCGGACGCGAGGCAACCGACGTCATGAAGGCGGGAGTTGACGGACCCGGGACGATTCCAGGCCGCCAACTCCCTCGCATGTCGCGTCATCCCATCAGCTCTTGGCCACAAGGTCCTTGAGCGCGATGTTGAGTTCGAGGACGTTCACCCGGGGCTCACCCATGAAGCCGAGCGTCCGGCCCTCGGTGTGGCCCTTGACCAGCTTCTCCACCGCCGCGACGGACAGGCCGTTCTTCTCGGCGACCCGGTGAACCTGGATCTCCGCGTAGGCCGGGGAGATGTCCGGGTCCAGGCCCGAGCCGGAGGAGGTGACCGCGTCGGCGGGGACCTCGGAGGCGGTGACCGTGTAGCCGGGCACCGAGTTGTCCTTGACGACGGCGGCCTTGGCGTCCTTGACCTGCTGGACCAGAACCTTGCTGTCGGCCGAGAGGTTCGTCGCGCCGGACAGCAGCAGCTTGTACTGGGTGTTGACGCTGTTGGCGCCGAGCCCGTTGGCCGGGCGGCCCTGGAACCACTTCAGGTCCGGGTCCGGGGTCTGCTGCCCCTTCTTCAGCGGCAGGTTGTACGACTGCCCGATCAGGGACGAGCCGACGACCTTGCCGTCCGCCTTGATCTCGGAGCCGTTCGCCTTGTCGTGGAACAGCGCCTGGGCCACGCCGGTGACGACGAGCGGATAGATGACGCCGGTCACCAGGGTCAGCACAAGGAGAGCCCGCAGGCCCGCCCCGAGCAACCGGAGCGTGCTGGATACGGAGTTGTTCATGGCGATCAGCCGATTCCGGGGATGAGGGAGATGAGCAGGTCGATGATCTTGATGCCGATGAACGGGGCGATCAGCCCGCCGATGCCGTAGATCGTGAGGTTGCGGCGCAGCATCTTGTCGGCGCTGACCGGCCGGTACTGCACGCCCTTCAGGGACAGCGGCACCAGCGCGATGATGATCAGGGCGTTGAAGATGACGGCCGACAGGATCGCGGAGTCGGGCGAGGACAGGCCCATGATGTTGAGCTTGTCCAGGCCCGGGTAGACGACGGCGAACAGCGCCGGGATGATCGCGAAGTATTTCGCGACGTCGTTGGCGATGGAGAACGTGGTCAGCGCGCCGCGGGTGATGAGGAGTTGCTTGCCGATCTCGACGATCTCGATGAGCTTGGTCGGGTTGGAGTCGAGGTCGACCATGTTGCCGGCCTCCTTGGCGGCCGACGTGCCCGTGTTCATCGCCACGCCGACGTCGGCCTGAGCGAGGGCCGGCGCGTCGTTCGTACCGTCGCCGGTCATCGCGACGAGCTTGCCGCCCGCCTGCTCCCGCTTGATGAGGGCCATCTTGTCCTCGGGGGTGGCCTCGGCGAGGAAGTCGTCGACGCCCGCCTCCTCGGCGATCGCCTTGGCGGTCAGCGGGTTGTCGCCCGTGATCATGACGGTCTTGATGCCCATCCGGCGCAACTCGTCGAACCGCTCCCGCATGCCCTCCTTGACGACATCCTTCAGGTGGATGACACCCAGCACGCGGGCGCCCCGCTCGTCCTTGACGGCGACCAGCAGGGGCGTCCCGCCCGCCTGCGAGATGGCGCTGGAGAGCGTGTCCGCGTCCTCCGCCACGGTGCCGCCTTCCTCCTTCACCCAGGCGATGACCGAACCGGTCGCACCCTTGCGGATCTTGCGCCCGTCGACGTCCACACCCGACATCCGGGTCTGGGCGGTGAAAGCGATCCACTCGGCTGCGGCCAACTCGCCCTGGTGACGCTCGCGCAGGCCGTACTTCTCCTTCGCCAGGACGACGACGGAGCGGCCCTCGGGCGTCTCGTCCGCGAGCGACGACAGCTGGGCCGCGTCCGCGACCTCGGCCTCGGTGGTGCCCAGCACCGGCACGAACTCGGACGCCTGCCGGTTGCCGAGGGTGATGGTGCCGGTCTTGTCGAGCAGCAGGGTCGAGACATCACCGGCGGCCTCGACCGCCCTGCCGGACATGGCGAGGACGTTGCGCTGGACCAGGCGGTCCATGCCCGCGATGCCGATGGCGGAGAGCAGCGCGCCGATGGTGGTCGGGATGAGGCAGACCAGGAGCGCCACCAGCACGACCATCGTCAGGTGGGTGCCCGCGTAGTCCGCGAACGGCGGCAGGGTCGCCACCGCGAGCAGGAAGACGATGGTCAGCGAGGCGAGCAGGATGTTCAGCGCGATCTCGTTGGGCGTCTTCTGCCGCGAGGCACCCTCGACCAGGTTGATCATCCGGTCGATGAAGGTCTCGCCGGGCTTTGTCGTGATCTTGATGACGATCCGGTCGGACAGCACCTTCGTACCGCCGGTGACGGCGCTGCGGTCACCGCCGGACTCACGGATGACGGGCGCCGACTCGCCAGTGATGGCCGACTCGTCGACCGAGGCCACCCCCTCGACGACGTCACCGTCACCCGGGATGATGTCGCCGGCCTCGCAGACCACGAGGTCGCCGATGGTCAGGGCGGTGCCCGGGACCTGTTCCTCGGACGTGCCGTCCCTGAGCAGCCGGCGCGCGACCGTGTCGGTCTTGGCCTTGCGCAGGGTGTCCGCCTGCGCCTTGCCGCGCCCCTCCGCGACCGCCTCCGCCAGGTTGGCGAAGACGACGGTCAGCCACAGCCAGGCGCTGATCGCCCAGCCGAACCAGTCCCCGGGGTCCTTGAAGGAGAAGACGGTGGTCAGGACGGACCCGATCCACACCACGAACATCACGGGCGACTTGACCATCACCCGCGGGTCGAGCTTGCGGCACGCGTCCGGCAGCGACTTGACCAGTTGCTTGGGGTCGAAGAGGCCCGCGCCGACACGTCCTTCGGCGGGCTTGTGCCCGGTGGGTACGTCGCTGTGCGGCGCCCGGGTCGGAGTGGCTGTGGACATCGAGTCCTCCGACTTCTCTGTGCGGGTGGTCATGACGCCAGCCCCTCGGCCAGCGGGCCCAGCGCCAGGGCCGGGAAGTAGGTCAGACCGGTGATGATCAGGATCGCGCCGACCAGCAGGCCGGTGAACAGCGGCTTCTCGGTGCGCAGAGTGCCCGCGGTCTCCGGAACCGGCTTCTGGTCGGCGAGCGAGCCGGCCAGTGCCAGGACGAACACCATCGGCAGGAAGCGCCCGAGGATCATCGCAAGTCCGGTCATGGTGTTGTACCAGTCGGTGTTGGCGTTCAGGCCCGCGAAGGCCGAGCCGTTGTTGTTCGCGGCGGAGCTGAAGGCGTACAGGACTTCGGAGAAGCCGTGCGCACCGGAGTTCAGCATGGAGTGCGGCGGGGTGGGCAGGGCCATGGAGGCTGCGGTGAAGATCAGCACCAGGGCCGGGGTGATGAGGATGTAGCAGGCCGCGAGCTTGATCTCACGGGTGCCGATCTTCTTGCCCAGGTACTCGGGCGTTCGGCCGACCATCAGGCCGGCGATGAACACCGCGATGACCGCCATGATCAGCATGCCGTAGAGGCCGGAGCCGGTACCGCCGGGCGCGATCTCGCCCAGCTGCATGCTCAGGATGGTGATGCCGCCGCCGAGTCCGGTGAAGGAGGAGTGGAAGGAGTCCACGGCGCCGGTCGACGTCAGGGTCGTGGACACCGCGAAGATGGACGAGGAGCCGACGCCGAAGCGGACCTCCTTGCCCTCGTACGCCCCGCCCGCCAGCTGCAACGCCGGGCCGTGGTGAGCGAACTCGGTCCACATCATCAGCGCGACGAAGCCCAGCCAGATGGTGAACATCGTGGCGAGGATCGCGTAGCCCTGCTTGACCGAGCCGACCATCACGCCGAAGGTGCGGGTCAGCGCGAACGGGATCACCAGCAGCAGGAAGATCTCGAAGAGGTTGGTGAAGGGCGTCGGGTTCTCGAAGGGATGCGCCGAGTTGGCGTTGAAGTAGCCGCCGCCGTTGGTGCCGAACTCCTTGATGGCCTCCTGGGAGGCGACCGCGCCACCGTTCCACTGCTGGTGCCCGCCCATGAACTGGCCGACCTCGTGGATGCCGGAGAAGTTCTGGATCGCCCCGCACGCCACCAGCACGATCGCGGCGATCGCGGCGCCCGGCACCAGGATGCGGATGGTGCCGCGCACCAGGTCGGCCCAGAAGTTGCCCAGCTCACCGGTACGGGAGCGGGCGAAGCCACGCACCAGCGCCACGGCGACGGCGATGCCGACGGCGGCGGAGACGAAGTTCTGCACGGCCAGACCGGCGGTCTGCACGACGTGTCCCATGGTCTGTTCGCCGTAGTACGACTGCCAGTTGGTGTTGGTCACGAAGGACGCGGCGGTGTTGAACGACTGCGCCGGGTCGACCGAGGAGAAGTGCAGCGAGCCGGGCAGGATGCCCTGCAGACGCTGCAGCAGGTAGAGGAAGAGGACGCTGACCGCGGAGAAGGCGAGCACGCCGCGCAGGTACGCGGGCCAGCGCATCTCCGTGTCGGGGTTGGCACCGATGCCCTTGTAGATCCACGTCTCCACACGCCAGTGCTTGTCGGAGGAGTAGACCCTGGCCATGTAGGTGCCGAGGGGAATGTAGGCGAGCGCCAGCGCTCCTATGAGGGCGAGCAGCTGGAGCACGCCCGCGAGTACGGGACCCATGTCTGTCTCAGAACCTCTCCGGGAAGATCAGGGCGAGGACGAGATAGCCCAGCAGGGCGACGGCCACGATCAGGCCGACTACGTTTTCGACGGTCACAGCTTCGTCACCCCCTTGGCGACGAGGGCCACCAACGCGAAACACGCGATCGTGGTGACGACGAAGGCCAGATCGGCCATCGCGAGCTCCTGGAGTGAGGTTCGATGAAAGGCGGACGGTTAGAGGAAACCGCCTCGCCGACCGGATCCGGCCACCCGTTGACGGCTCTCTTACGGCGACCCTTACGGCTTTGACGGGGCTCTTACGCCCCGGGCCCGAACCGGTGGGTAGGCAGTCGTGACCACCGGTGACCCGGCTCACTGGGAGCCGGAACCGCAGTCGGCAGATCACCGCGTCGGTCTCCCGCCGGACCGCGTGCGCGACAACAGCGCCGCGCTGGTTCTGCAGCAGCCTCCCCCACGCTCCGCGCGGGGGGACCCCCAGCCACAGCCGCTCGGGCTCCGTCTCCGGGACGAGCACGGTGACCCGGGTGGGCCGGCTCGGTGGCGACCGTCTCGCGGACGTACGCGGCGATGGGCCGGCCCAGGCTGCGCCGCTCGCACGCCAACCGGACCAGCGGCACTCCGGGGTCCCATTCGGCCCAGGCGCGCTTCAGGGCATGCATCTGGGCCCGGTCCTCGGGGTCGGGATGACAGACGGTGACCGCCCGGATCTCGTCACCGAGGGAGGCGGCCGCCGTCAGGGCCTCCGCGGTGAGGCGGGAGATCGACGACACGGGGACGATCACCAGCGAGCGCTCGCGGTGCGGGTCTCCGGTATGCGGCCCCGGCCCAGACGCTCGCCGATCCGGCCGTAGGCACGGTGGACGGCCTCGGAGGCCACGACGAGCAACGGGAGAGCGATCACGATCAGCCTCTCCCGGCGTGTGGACCGGGAGACCGCCCGCGCCGTGGTCAAAGCCTCCGGTCTGGAGTGAGTTCCGGGTCGGCTCAGCCGGCCGGCCCCGACGTGTCCAAGGCGGCCCCCGTCTGGTCGGCCAGGGTTGCAGCGACCAGCCGGGCCTGAAGCGGGGGCACGGGACCCTGCCCCGGGGTGAGCATGAAGCGGCCGAGGTAGCGGGCGTTGCCGTGGACGCGCAGCTCGATCTCACCCTCGGGCCAGCCAACGGCGTCCACGTCCCAGGAGCGCCTGCCCACCGTCACGCTGCCGTCGTTGTGCAGCCGAGGCGGCTGTCCCAGCAGGGTGCCGTACTGGAAACGGCAGGCGTTCAGGCCGAGCAGTTCGGTGAGTTCACGGCGGACTTCGTCGACCACGGTGTCCGCGTCGAGGGTTGCGACGCGGTGGATGCGCGCGAGGTGAGCGGCGTCGGTGACCGTGATCACCTCCAGGCGGCGGGCGTGGGCCGCCAGTTGGGACACGATCAAACCGACGATCAGGAGCAGGACCGCCGTCTCCACGTCCCTGGAGGCGGTGATGTCGAACGTCTCGTACGGCCGCGTCAGGAAGAAGTCGAACCAGGCCACCGCCGACAGCGCGGCCACCACGCCCGCCGTGCGGCTGCCCAGCGCGGCCACCGCGACGACCACCACGACGAGGATCAGGGCGGCGTTGGTGTGCGACACACTCGCGCGGAAGCGGAAGGGGACGAGGGCGAGGGCCACCAGGAAGGGGACGGCGAGACCGGCCGTCAGGGCGATCCGGTCGCGCAGCGGCCAGGCCCGGAGTGTGGCGCGGGCCCTCCCCCTACGGTGCAGCCTCCAGGTGCCGGTCACTGTGCTCATCACGCACCTCCTGCGTTCTGCTCGGTCGGTACGGCGCTCAGGGTCTGTGCCGCGAACGGCAACGACACCACCATCGTGAGGCCGCCGCCCGGGGTGTCCTCGGGGCTGAGGGTGCCGTTCATGGCCTCGGTCAGGCCGCGGGCGAGGGCCAGTCCGAGGCCGAGGCCGGTGGTGTTGTCGGTGTCGCCGAGCCGCTGGAAGGGCTCGAAGAGATGGTCGCGGCCCTCTGCGGGCAGTCCGGGTCCCCGGTCCACGACCCGCAGCTCCACCCGGCCGGCCAGGGCACTGACGGTCACCAGCACCCTCTTGCCCGCCGGTGTGTGGCGGGCGGCGTTGCCGACGAGGTTGGCGATCACCCGTTCCAGCAGCGGCGGGTCGGCGAGCACCGCCGGGATCCCCTCCAGGTCCACCACGTCCACGTCGGAGACTTCCGCCAGGGCCATCGGCAGGACCTCCTCCAGGGAGGTGGCCCGGAGGTTCAGCGTGAGGGCCCCCGCTTCCAGGCGGCTGAGGTCGAGGAGGTTCTCCACGAGACGGTTGAGTTTGGCCATGGACTCGTCGGCGGTGGCGAGGAGCTCGTCCCGGTCCTCGGGCGGGAACTCGACATCACGGCTGCGCAGCGAGGCGACCGCGGCCCAGCCCGCGGCGAGCGGGGTGCGCAGGTCGTGGCCGACGGCCCGCAACAGTGCCGTACGCAGCCGGTCGGCGGCCTTGACCGGTTCCACCTCGGCGGCGGCCTCGGCGAGCCGGGCCCGCTCCACCGCCGATCCCACGTGCGCGGTGAACGCGGCCAGCACCCGCCGCTCGGACGACGACAGCGTGCGGCCGCGCAGCGCGAGCCAGGCACCGGGACCGGCGGGAACGGCCGTCACGCCCAACGCCACGGGCGGCTCGTCCACCAGCTCCGCCGACTCCATGCCGAACGTCTCGCGGGTACGCTCCAGCAGGGCCGGGATGGTCGCCTCGCCCCGCACAATGCTGCCGGCCAGGGACGACATGGTCTCCGCCTCGGCCGTCGCGCGGGCGGAGCGGCGCGACAGGCGCAGGGACCGGTCCACGACGGCGGCCACTATGGCGGCCACCACCGCGAACACCGCCAGGGCGAGCAGGGCGTTCGGGTCATCGAGCGTGAAGGCGCCGACGGGCGGGATGAACCAGTAGTTGAGCAGCAAAGACGCCGTCACGGAGGCGATCACCGCCGAGGTGACCCCGCCTATGCAGGCCACCCCCACCACGGCGAGCAGGAAAAGCAGGGCCTCGCTCGTCAGGTTCAGGGTTCCCCGCATCTGGGCGAGGACGAGCGTGAGCAGCACCGGCAGCACCAGGCCGGTCACCGGGCCGGCGATCAGCCGGGCCGTGGACAGGGTGCGCCGCCGCGAGGGCAAGAGCGTGCCGCGTCCGGCTCGCTCGTGGGTGACCCGGTGAACGTCGATGTCCCCGGACAGCTCGGTCACGGTCTCCCCCGTGCCGGGCCCGGTCAGGAACCGGGCCAACCGGCCACGGCGGCTGGTGCCCAGGACCAGCTGGGTGGCGTTCTCGGCGCGCGCGAACTCCACCAGCGTGGCGGCCACGTCGTCGCCGACCACCGAGTGGTAGCTGCCCCCCAGGTCCTCGACGAGCCTGCGCTGACGGGCGAGCGAGGCGTGCGAGACGCCTGCCGCGAGACCGTCGCTGCGGGCCACGTGTACAGCGAGGAGATCCCCGCCCGCCGACCGGTCGGCGATCCTGGCCGCCCGCCGGATCAGGGTGTCACCCTCCGGGCCGCCGGTCAGCGCGACGACGACCCGCTCGCGGGTCTCCCACACCCGGCCGATGCCGTGCTGCGAGCGGTACTCCTGCAACGCCTCGTCGACCCGGTCGGCCACCCACAACAGCGCCAACTGCCGCAGCGCCGTCAGATTGCCCGGCCGGAAGTAGTTGGCGAGGGCCGCGTCGACCTTCTCCGGCGCGTAGATGTTGCCGTGCGCCATCCGACGGCGCAGCCCCTCGGGCTCCATGTCCACCAACTCGATCTGCCAGGCCCGCCGTACGACCTCGTCGGGCACGGTCTCGTGCTGCGGCACCCCGGTGATCTTCTCCACCACGTCGTTGAGGGACTCCAGGTGCTGGATGTTCAGCGCGGTGATCACGTCCACGCCGGCGTCGAGGAGTACCTCGATGTCCTGCCAGCGCTTGGCGTTGCGGCCCTCGCCGGGCACGTTCGTGTGGGCGAACTCGTCGACGATCGCCACCTGGGGGCGACGGGCTAGCAGCACGGCCAGGTCCATCTCCTCGAACCGTCCGCCGCGACAGGCACAGGACGTCCGAGGCACGGTCTCCAGACCGTCGAGCATCGCCTCCGTGAGCGGACGCCCATGGCACTCCGCGAACCCCACCACCACATCCGCACCGCGGGCGGCACGGCGCCGCCCCTCGTCGAGCATGCGGTACGTCTTGCCGACTCCCGGGGCAGCCCCGAGGTAGACCTTCAGTCGTCCGGACCGTACGTCACTCATCGCCGCCGACGCGCTCCGCTCACCGAATCAACTCCCCTGTCGCCAGGGATCCCTCCTCCCAAGGAAGCCCTTTCGCGGGCCGGTCGGCGCGGTTGTTAGCGCTTCCTTGGCGCCGGTCCCCGGGGACCTTGACACTGTCTTGACGTGACCTGGCCCGATAGGGTGAGGGCAGGTGTGCCGGGAAGTCTGGTCGGCCGGGGAGCCACGGCGGTTCTCCGTTAGCCCCAGGGGGACGGCATGCGCAGCGTCGGTACGGTTCTCGCCCTCGTGGTCCTCGCCACGGTGGTCGCCACGTTCGCGCGCCGCTGGCGCATCCCCGCCCCGTCCCTTCTCGTGGTCGCCGGTCTCGCAGTGGCGCTGCTGCCCGGCACTCCGCAGATCGAGATCAGCCCCGAGATCATCGGCCTGGTCGTGCTGCCGCCGCTGCTGTACGCCTCCGCCGAGGAGATGCCCTGGCGCGAGCTGCGGGCGGTGTGGAAACCGGTCGGGATCCTCGCCATCGGGCTGGTGCTCGCCTCGGCCGCCGCCGTGAGCGCGGTCGCGGTGTGGGTGACACCGCTGTCCTGGCAGATGGCGTTCGTGCTGGGCGCGGTCCTGGCCAGCACCGACCCCGTCGCCGTCACCGCGCTCGGGCGGCGCCTGTCCCTGCCGCCGAAGGTGCAGGTCCTCGTCCAGGCGGAGAGCCTCTTCAACGACGCCACCTCGCTGGTGCTGGTGCGGGTGGCGGCCGGCATCGCCATCGCGTCGGCGGCGGCGAACTGGGGAGCGGCGGGCGGGCAGTTCCTGCTGCTGGCCGGCGGCGGCACACTGATCGGCGCCGCCGTTGCCGGGGTGATCACCCTGATCCGGCGGCGCACCGAGGACCCGGTCCTGGAGACGGTGATCGCCCTGGTCACCCCGTACGCCGCTTACCTGCTGGCGGAGGCCGCGCACACCTCCGGCGTCACCTCCTGCGTCGTCGCCGGCGTCGTCCTCGGCGGCCGGGGCGACCGGCTCACCAACGCCCGCATCCGCCTCCAGCTGCACGCCGTCTACGGCACGGTGGTCTTCCTGCTGGAGAGCGTGGTGTTCTCCCTCATCGGCCTGGCGCTGCCCGCGGAGGTGCGGGCCCTGGCCGACGGCGACCATGCGTGGCCCCTGTACGCCCTCGCCGTCGCCGGCACGCTCATCGCCGTACGGCTGCTGTGGATCGCCCCGCTGTCGGCGGTCGTCCAACGCAAAGGCGCGGTCGGCCGGATGAACTGGCGGATCCCCGTCGTGCTGACCTGGGCAGGCACCCGGGGTGTGATGCCACTGGCCGCCGCCCTGTCCATCCCGGAGATCGCAAAAGACGGCACCGCCCTCGCCGACCGGCCGCTCGTCCTCGTCCTGACCACCTCGGTCGTGGTCGTCACCCTCGTCGTGCAGGGCTTCACCCTCGCCCCGGTCGTCCGCCGCTCCGGCATCGCCCTGGAGCCCGCCCACACCGAACGCGAGGAGGTCGAGGCCCGCTCCCACCTCGCCCACGCCGGCCTGGCCCGCCTGGAGGAGCTCGCAGAGCTGGAGGCCGCACCCGACATCGTTCTCGACCGGCTCCGCCGCGGCCTGACCGCCCGCCTCGAAGACGCCCGCGAGCGCCTCACGGAACAGAACGCGACCACGGTCGCGTCCGAGTCCGCCGACCTCGTCTACCGCCAACTGCGCCGCGACCTGATCGCCGTCGAGACCGCGGAACTGCAGCGGCTGTACGACACCCACCGCATCAGCGACACCACCCGACGGCGCCTGCAACGCTCCCTGGACCTGGAGGAGGCCCGGCTGGCGGACGCCTAACGGAACTCGGCCAGCCTGGGCCGCAGCCCCAGGGCAGTGAGAGCGACGGCGACGGCGAGCAGCCCGCCCGCCCACGGAAGCAGGCCGGTGACCGCCGAGCGGCCCGCGTCGACGGACGCCGTGAAGTGGGCGCGGTTGATGTCGGTCACCTTGTCCAGGGCCGCCGTCCACGCCCCGAATTGCGCGTTGGAAGTGCCCGGGTCCCAGCCCATGCAGAACTCGACGGCCTCCTTCTCCTTCCCCGTAGCCAGCAGGGCCCGTATCTTCCGGTCGTCGCGCTGGTAGACGGCGTAAGCGTCAACCGTCTTCTCGGCGGCGACCCGCTCACCAGGGAAGGTGATGTTGTCCAGTTCCCGTCGGAACTCGCCGGTGAAGCGCAGATCGTGGTGATCGGACGCGTACGCCTGCCAGGTACTGACGAGTTCGGCGTCGTACGACGAAAGAGTCGCCCCCTTCAAGCCGTACAACTCCTGCGACTTGGCGAGGAACGACTGTGCGTACTGGTCGCGGCGCTGCGGGTCGAGGAGGTAGCGGCTCTCGTCGGCGTTGGCGTCGTACGCGATCGCCCGGGCCCGCGAGAGAGCGACGACCGAGTCGAACGCGTCGCGCCGGGCGCCCCGCAGGTGCGCCGCCGAGGAAGCCAGCATCTGGACGCCGAGGACCACCGCGAGCAGCGTGCACACGGTGGCGGCGAGGAGAGGCGGGTTCAGGACGCGCCGGAAGCGTCGAGTCAGGTACCACTGCAGGACGCCGAGGGCAGCCAGCAGGAGCAGGACGAGGGCGACCGTGGCCCACAGCTGACCGGAGAGGGTGGAGCGTGCGGCGGTGTACTCCGCGTCAAAGGCACTGTCGTTCGAGGACACCAGCCTGCGCGATGCGGGCAGCAGCCTGCTCTGCAGCAGGTCGGTGGCCCTGCGGTAGTCCACGAGGGCCGACGGCTTGCCGCCAGGACGCCCGTCGTTCTCCAAGGCGCGTCCGATGAGCTCCTGGTACTCGGCGAAGTCGTCGGCCAGGTTCTCCACCGTCTTCTCGTCGGGCCTGTCCCCCTGCGCGGCGACGGCGAGGGTCCGCAGATCGTGCCCGATCTCGCGCCGCGCGTCGCCGTAGAAGCCGACCGCCTTCGCGTACGGCGTCCGCAGGCGGCCCTTCCCCGCATCGCCGTTGGACAGCAGGGTGTTGGCGGCCTGGGCATCCATGTCGTTCAGAGCGAGGTCGAGGTCGGCGGCGCTGGTCGTGCGCGGCGCATCCCGTCCGGCCACGCCGTCCCACATGCCGTTCGCCGCCAGGCCGGCGACGGTCAGCAGCACCGCCAGGGCTACGGCGAGCAGAACCGTGGCCGCACGCAGAAGACGCAGCCGCGCGGGCACGGTGGCCCAGTAACGGCGGCGTAGAGCGGCCCGCGCGGCCATGGTTTGCCGGGCCGGGCGCAGCCCCGGACCGGGATCGCGCGAACCCTCCGGTCCGCGGGGCCCGGAGCTGCCACCGGCCGGGGCGACCGCCTCTTGCCGTGGCGGTGTCTTCCCCTCGGTCCGAGGAGCCTGACCCTGCGCTGTGCCGGCCGTGAGAGTCACGGTCCCTCCAACGTCACGCCACGGACGGTCGCCCGTCCCCCGTCGTCGATCAGTCTGTGACCGGATTCCGCCACGGACAGGTGTCGTTGACGGGTTCCTGATGGCTGCTCAGCTGGGTTTGACGGGACCTTGACGTGGGTCGCACCTGCTCCGTACGGGGACTGCAAATTCCTTGCCGAGCTGGGTTGTTCGCCTACCGATCGCGACAAGCACCAGCGCGTGGCGTCCCGTCGTCCCGCGCCGACGTCCGCACACCACCGTGCGGTGCCGAGGAGGACCGCACCGCCGCCGACCGCCTCATCGCCAGCGCAGGCATCGACGCCGGAATGGCGACCTGGGGAACGGATCGACTGCGGCCCTCTCACAGAACTCACACCACTGGTCATTTGTGAGAGGCGTGCACGTGCCTCTTCTGCTGAGTCCGCCTGGGGTTGCCGGCCGGGCATGAGTGCGCCCGGGTCGAGGGCCTGGACGAGGGTGGTGTCGCCCTCACGGCGGACCACGACGTTGCCGGGCAGGAGCAGCCCGATGATGCGGTCGCCTATACCCCGCCGGGCGTCAGGCGAAGCCTTGAGGGGCGCTTCCCGCCTCCGGAATACCCCCCTGGGTATAGCTGTTAGAGTGAGTGTTCAGATACCCCCCGGGGTACGTCCTTCGAAAGGAGTCATGAGCCGTGTTCTTCGTCGACACCCTGGTATTCGAGGGCCTGGGTAACCGCAGCTACCTGGCCGGCGGGCTCCATGCGGCGGTGGTCATAGACCCGCCGCGTGACATCGACCAGGTCATAGCCGCAGCGGCCCGCCGTGGGGTGCGTATCGCTTTCGTGGCCGAGACCCATGTGCACAACGACTACGTCACCGGCGGTCTGGAGCTGGCGCGCGTCACCGGCGCGGGGTATCTGGTGCCGGCCGGGGCGAACGTGTCGTTCCACCGCACCCCGGTTGCCGACGGCGACACGGTGACGGTGGACGAGGGTCTGGTGCTGCGCGCCATTGCCACTCCCGGGCACACCCCGCACCACACCTCCTACGCCCTGACCGAGGACGGGCGCGGTGTGGCGGCGTTCACCGGCGGATCGCTCCTGATCGGCACCGTCGGCCGCCCTGACCTGGTCGAGCCGCGGCTGACCGAGCAGTTGGCCCGCGCCCAGTACGCCTCCGCCCATCGGCTGGCTGACGAGCTGGACGACGAGGTGCCGGTACTGCCCACCCACGGCTTCGGAAGCTTCTGCTCCTCCTCCCAGGCCGAGGGGGACGCGACCACGATCGGCAAGGAGCGCGAGACCAACGACGCACTGACCCTGGACGTGGACACCTTCGTCGCCCAGATGCTCGCCGGGCTGGATGCCGTGCCCGCCTACTACGCGCACATGAGCCCGGCCAACACCGAGGGCCCTGCGCCGGTCGACCTCACCCCGCCGAGGCGTGCGGACGCCGAGGAGATCGCCTCCCGGCTGGCCGCGGGTGAGTGGGTGGTGGACCTGCGCGGCCGCATGGCCTTCGCCGAGGGGCACGTGGCCGGGTCGTTCAACTTCGAGGGCGAGGGCAAGCTCGCCACGTACCTGGCCTGGCTGATCCCGTGGGGCAGGCCCGTCACCCTGCTCGGCGACACCGCGGAGCAGATCGCCGACGCGCAGCGGGAGCTGGCGCGGGTGGGCATCGACCGCCCGGCCGCCGCCGCCATCGGCGACCCGGCCGGCTGGATCCGTGAGGGCGAGCGGCTCGCCTCCTTCCCCCGCGCCCGCTTCGCCGACCTCGCCGATGTCCGTGAGCGCGGCGATGCCGTGGTCGTGCTGGACGTGCGCCGGGACTCGGAGCGTGCGGGTGGCTACCTCGACAGCTCCGTCCACATCCCGATCCACGAGCTGCACGGCCGCATCGGCGAGGTGCCGGACGGGGTGGTGTGGGTGCACTGCGCCGGCGGGATGCGCGCGGCGATCGCCGCCTCCCTGCTGCATGCCGCCGGCCGCGACGTGGTCGCCGTCGACGACGGCTTCGAAGCCGCTGCCGAGGCAGGACTGACCCTCACCCGCCCCGACGGCACCGACTGACACGCCCTGACGCGCCAGCGCACGAAAGTGATCCAACGATGTTTTCGCTTCTCCGCCGCGGCCCCGGCCGCCTCACCCCCCGGCAGGCCCGTCAGCGGACCGGCGACGGCACCGCCGTCCTGCTGGACGTCCGCGAGACACCGGAGTGGAGCGCCGGGCACGCGCCCGACGCCCTGCACCTGCCCCTCTCCCGGCTTGCGGCAGGGGCGCCGCTCCCGGCGGCCGCGCAGGGCAGGCCGGTGGTCACGATCTGCCGCTCCGGTCACCGCTCCCAGCAGGCCGCCAAGCTGCTGGCCGGACGCGGCGTTCAGGCCGCGGACGTCACCGGCGGCATGACCGCCTGGGCGCGTGCCGGGCTGCCGGTCATCGGTCCGGGTGGCAACGAGGGTGTCATAGCGTGAGTGCCCTGATCCTGGCCCTGATCGCGGGGGCGGTGGTCGGACTCGCGCTCGGCGCGCTCGGCGGGGGCGGCAGCGTCCTGGCCGTCCCTGCGCTGATCTACCTGCTCGGCTTCACCCCGGCCGCCGCCACCACCGCCAGCCTGATCATCGTCACCGCCACCTCGCTCACCGCCCTCTACGCCCACGCCCGCACCGGCACCGTCCGCTGGAAAGCCGGCGCCCTGTTCGCCGCGGCCGGACTCCTGCCCGCGGCCGCAGCCGGAGCCGCCGCATCCCGCCTGCCCCAGCCGGTACTGACCGCCGCATTCGCGGCTGTCGCCGCACTCGCCGCCGTCGGGATGCTGCGCCCCAGCCGCAGCGCCACCGGCCCGGCGGCTGGCGAGGCACGGCCCGCCAAGGCCGCCGGAACCGGCGCAGGGCTCGGCGCGCTGACCGGTCTGCTCGGGGTCGGCGGAGGCTTCCTCGCCGTCCCGGCCCTGGTCACCGTGCTGGCGTTCGAGATGCAGGCCGCCGTAGGCACCAGCCTGCTGGTCATCTCGGCAAACGCGCTGGCTTCCCTGGCGACCCGCGGCGCCACCACCGCCGGCGTCAACTGGGCGGTCGTCGGCCCTTTCACCGGGGCGGCGATCCTGGGCGCCTGGGACGGCAAACGCCTGGCCGCCAAGGTCACCGGCACCCTGCTGCGGCGCACCTTCGCCGTCGTGCTGCTGGCCGTGGCCGCCTTCATGCTCGTCGACGCCTTCACCTGAAGGGTCAGACGGATGATCGGCGCCGCGGCATCACGGCTCAGGCCAGGGACAGGAACAGCTTCTCCAGCCGAGTGCGCATCTGCTCCCGGTCGCCGGAGGCGGCCATGTCCGCGTCGGTCAGGCAGTGCTGCAGGCCGGTGGCGATGATCGCGAAACCGGCCTTGTCCAGAGCCCGGGACGCCGCGGCGAGCTGGGTGACGACGTCCTCGCAGTCCCGCCCCTCCTCGATCATCTTGATCACCCCGGCGATCTGGCCCTGCGCCCGACGCAGCCGGTTGACCACCGTCTTCAGTTCCTCGGCCGCCATCGCCAGTTCCACAACCCACGCTCCTTCGCTTAGATACCCCCTTGGGTATCTTACCGAAGGGGCGACCCGGACCAAGCAAAGGAAAATCCCCGTGGCACCCACCACCGCCCTCACCGCCGGTCAGGCCAACGCCCGCCTGCACGAGCTGACCGTCATCGACGTGCGCACTCCCGGCGAATACGCCGTCGGCCACCTGCCCGGCGCCCACAACATCCCCCTCGACCGTCTCGATACCGCCCTGCCCGCCCTGAAGACCGCCGCAGGACGCGGCGACCTCCTCATCGTGTGCGCCTCCGGCGCCCGCTCCGCGACCGCGTGCCGGCGCCTGGCCGAGCACGGCATCACCGCCGCCGCCCTCACCGGCGGGACCACCGCCTGGACGCAGCTCGGTCACGACACCCACCGCCCGGCCGGCACCCGCGTCCCCTGGGCCATGGACCGCCAAGTCCGCCTCGCCGCCGGATCCCTCGTCCTGACCGGCCTGATTGCCGGGCAACGCTGGAATGCGGCCCGCTGGCTCTCCGCGGGCGTCGCGGGCGGGCTGGTCTTCTCCGCCCTCACCAACAGCTGCGGCATGGCCAAGATCCTGGCCAAGCTCCCCCACAACCAGCTCAAGGCCACCGACTTGGACGACACCCTCACCGCCCTGACCGGCTGACCTCCGGGCCGCGAGGCGGGGCAATCACCGCCTGCTCAGCGTTCTCCCGCGAGCCCTTGCGGTCGGCGCAGACCGGGCGAAGCCGGCGGAGCGGACCTGGGCCTTGTCCCCGGCGAGGCGGGTGCGAAAGGCGGCGCCCATCTGGGAGCGGCCGGCGTTGTGCACGCAGACGAACAGCACGGACGGGGCGGCGGGAGTGCTCATGAGGTCGGGGCGCTTTCTTCAGCAGGTCGGGCGAGTGCGGCGGACTGCTGGTCGCCGTGCGGGAGAGCAACTTCTTCGGCTGTAGCAGGGGCCGGGCGGCCGAAGCAGGCCGCGACCACGGCCAGACCGAAGTCGCGGTACCTGAACCGCTCCCGGATCTGGCCCGCGTGCTCGTACACCGTCGACCGGCGCTCCGGATACTGCTTGACGCACGACGCGTCATCGATACCGAGCTGCCCGACCAGGGACTCCTCGGCCTCCCACGACACCTCCGGGGGTCCTCGCCGAGGACCGGCCGACGTAGCGGACCGTGCAGATCTGCACCGCCATCCCCAGCCGGTGGGCGTGCGTACGAGGCAGCGCGATCAGATCACGGTCGTCATCGTCAAGGAAGATGAACCGCTCCAGCTCCGGGCGCGTCGGCACCTCGGTGAACGTCCCGTACGCCTCGGCCTGCTCATCAGTCAGAAACTCCACTGGCCCGAAACGGACCTGAGGGCCTGTCCGGCGGATCATGCCGGGGCGGGCCACTGGCGCTGAATCGCTGTGGCGTCCCGCCGGACGAGGAGCTGGGTGGAGCAGGTTGGGTCCGTCGATAAATCCGTCGACATCGGTCGCGGTGATCGGGGACGCTTCGCGCGATGACCAGAATCGACGACACCCCGCCCGCGTGGGACGAGCGCACCCAGCTCACCACGTTTCTCGACTACGCACGTGACACCGCCCGCGCCAAGTGCGAGGGCGTCTCCGCGGAGAACGCACGCAAGGCGCTCCTGCCCGGCTCACCGCTGATGACCATGAGCGGACTGATCAACCACCTCCGCTGGGTCGAGTACTACTGGTTCCAAGTGGTCTTCCTCGGCGAGGAGGACCGGGGCCCCTGGACCGAGGAGGACCCCGACCGCGAGATGCGTATCGCCGTCGACTTCCCGCTCACGCAGTTGCTCGATGAATACGCTGAACAGAGTGCCCGCTACCGCGAATTGGTCGCCGGGAACGGCCTGGACAAGCAGGCCCAGCGAGCCGTCCGCAACGGCCTCCACGTCGACCTGCGCTGGATCCTCCTCCACCTCACCGAGGAGACGGCCCGCCACAACGGCCACCTGGACATCCTGCGCGAGATGCTCGACGGCACGACCGGCGACTAGGGTGCGTTTCAAATGTGCTGGTCATAGCCATTCGTTGATGGCTGCGACCAGCACGGTCGCCTCGTAGCGGACCGCCAACTTGTCGTACCTTGTG